>JANXYW010000187.1 GCA_025355835.1 Chloroflexota bacterium | reverse complement strand
ACCGCGCTTTGGCGGATGCGCACGATCGCACGGTCATCGGCGGGCCGCATGACGCGAATGTCGTACAGGCCGTCGTTCGGCGTCGCCGTAGCCTCATGCGGATCCGCCTCGAAATATGGTTGGCGCACGACGCGATAGCCCACGCGCTCGTAGAAGCCGGCGATGCCGGTGAACAGAAACGACACCACCGTCCTCTCGCGCCGCATCTGCTCGATCGCGTCCCGCATCAGCGCCGTCGCGATGCCGCCGCTGCGCGCGTTCGCCCGCGTCGCGACGGAGCCGATGCCGCCCGCCGCGACCGGCACGCCTCGCACCAGCATCGTCCGCGCGAAGATGCGCATGTAGCCGGCGATCTCGCCGTCGACGATCGCTACACGGCCGTGCCGGAGACGGAACGTCGAGTCGTGCTCCGTCTGCTTGACGAAGAGCGAGCGAGGCGCTTCCGGAAACGCCTGTTCGAGGAGGTCGTAGACCGCGGGCAGTTCTTCGCGCCGTACAGCGCGGATTCTCATCGTCATCCCGGCGATGGTACACGCCGATGCGGGCCGTTCCAATCGCGCGATGGTATCCTTCAGTGATGGAACCCGTGGAGCAGGAACTCGTACAACGACTGGCGCAAACGCCTGCTTGGCTTCGCGCCGCGCTTACCGCTGGTGATCATCGCCTTGCCGCCGCGGAACCCGATCACTGGGGTATCGGCGACATCATTCGCCACATTCGCGCCGCCGACGCGATCATGTCTACGCGAGTATTCCAGATTCTCGTCCGCGAAGGCGCGCCCTTGCCTGCGTTCGATGAGCGAGCGTGGGGTGGGCTGCTGGCTGCCTCAGGGATTCCGCTGGAAGACCAGGTGGCAGAATTCGCGCTCCGCCGCGCCGAACTCGTGGCGATGCTCCGCTCGCTTACGCCCGACCAATGGCAGTTGAGCGGGCAGCACGAGCTGGCAGGCAGCGTCACCGTGGCGGACGTCTGTCGAAGCGTCGCGGAACACGAATCAGAGCATCGCGCGCAGCTTGAGGGCATCGTTCGCGGTTAGAGTGCGGCCCGCCTTGACACGGCGAGGGCGCTGTACTTATGATCGTGGGTACCTAGAAGAAGCTGACCTGGCGGTCATACTTGCTGGCGGTTCAAGCCAGTCGCCGGGCCGATGCGAGACGCCGATGAGGCGTGCTCGACGGCGCGGCTTTTTTCTTCTCCAAAACGCTTCGAGACGCCGAGAACCGAGCGATGACCACAACCACCCACCGAACCGTCAGCGAAATCCTCGACCGCGCCCTCGCCGGCGAGCGCCTGTCGCCCGAGGACGGCTACGGGTTGATTCACGCCGACGCAACCGATCTGGCGGCGATGATGGCCGCCGCGTCGGAGCTGCGTGACCGCGGGCATGGACGCGTTGTCACGTACTCACGCAAAGTCTTCATCCCGCTGACGAACCTCTGCCGCCAGAAGTGCGGCTACTGCACGTTCGCGCGCGGCCCGCGCGATCCCATCGCGCACACGATGTCGCCAGACGAAGTGCTTGCCGTCGCGCGGGCTGGCGCCCGGCAGGGCTGCAAGGAAGCGCTGTTCTCGCTCGGCGAGCGGCCGGAGGAGATCTACGAAAACGTCCGCGCCGACCTCGCCGGATTCGGTCACACGACGACATCGTCGTACCTGCGCGAGATGGCGGAGCTGGTGCTGCGCGAGACGGGGCTGCAGCCGCACATCAACCAGGGACTGATGGAGCGCGGCGAGATCGTGTCGCTGCGCGAAGTCAGCGCGTCGATGGGCATGATGCTGGAGACGGTGTCGCTGCGCCTCCACGAAAAGGGCGGCGCGCACTGGAACTGCCCCGGCAAGATTCCGGAGGAGCGGCTCCGCACGATGCGCATCGCTGGCGAAGAGAAAGTCGCATGGACGACGGGCATCCTCATCGGCATCGGCGAAACGCGCGAAGAACGCGTCGACTCGCTCGTCGCGATCCGCGATCTGCACGACGAGCTGCACCAGATCCAGGAAGTGATCGTGCAGAACTTCCGCGTCAAGGAAGACATCGCGATGCGCCATCGCGACGAACCGAGCGTCTTCGAGATGTTGCGAACGATCGCGACCGCGCGCCTGATCCTCGGCCCGCAGATGAACATCCAGGCGCCGCCGAACCTCACACCCGACGCGCACGGCATGTACCTGCTCGCCGGGATCAACGACTGGGGCGGCATCTCGCCCGTCACGCGCGACCACATCAATCCCGAACGCCCGTGGCCGAATCTCACCGAACTGAAGGAGATGTGCGCCGACGCCGGCTTCGAGCTGCGCGAGCGTCTCGGCCTCTACCCCGAATACATCCGCGCAGACCCCGGCTACGAAGGCTTCATCTCCGAAGGCATCCGTCCCCAGATCGAACGCCTCGCCGACAGCGACGGCCTCGTGAAACGAGAAGAAGAGCGATGGTAGACCACGGCCTCACCCCGGCCTTCGGCCACCCCTCTCCACAGCGTGGAGAGGGGCTTGGATGGAGATTGTGCTGGACACGATTGGGTGGTTCCTCGCAACCACCCGCCGCGCAGGCGCAAACGCATTTGTAGGGGCGGCCCCGTGTGGCCGCCCGCGGCGCAGCTGCCAGAAGACCCTTCCATAGCGAAAGCGACCAGACGATGACCATCAACAACCAGCGACCAGCGACCAGCGACCAGAACACCATCCCGTGGTCCCGCCCGCTGCCCGTCGATCGCGAGGTCGCGCGCATCCTCGACAGCGCGCTCGCCGGCGACGACATCACCGTCGATGAGGCGGTGACGCTGTTCGGTGCGCACGGCCCATCACTGACGGCGACGATCCAGACGGCGGACGAGCTGCGGCGACGCACGGTCGGCGACAACGTGACATACGTGATCAACCGCAACATCAACTTCACGAACGTCTGCATCAAGCACTGCGGCTTCTGCGCGTTTTCGCGCGACCATCGCGAAGAGGAGGGCTACTTTCTGCCGATGGAGGAGGTGATTCGCCGCACACGCGAGGCCTACGACCTAGGCGCGCGCGAGGTCTGCGTGCAGGCGGGCTTGCCGCCGAAAATGGACGGCTACTACTACGTCGATCTCACGAAGGCGATCAAGCGCGAGATGCCCGACATGCACATCCACGGATTCTCGCCCGAGGAGGTGCTGTACGGCTCGATTCGCGCGAAGTGCTCGATCGAGGAGTATCTCCGCGCGCTGAAAGACGCGGGCGTCGGCAGCTTGCCCGGTACGTCGGCGGAGATCCTCGACCAGGAGATCCGCGACAAGATCTCGGTCGGTCGCATCACGAAGGATCAGTGGATCGAAGTCGTGACGACGGCGCACCGCGTCGGCATCCGCACCACATCGACGATCATGTACGGCCACGTCGAGACGCCGCGCCACGTCGCGGCGCACATCGGATTGCTGCGCGACATCCAGAAAGAGACCGGCGGTTTCACAGAGTTTGTGCCGCTGAGCTTCATCGCGTCGGAATCGCCGATGTACAGCAAGAAGCTTGTCGAAGGCCTCCGCGCGGGCGCGACGGGTGCGGAAGTGATCAAGATGTACGCCGTCTCGCGCATCATGCTCAACAACTGGATCCCGAACCTGCAAGCGTCGTGGGTGAAGGAGGGGCCGAAGCTCGCGCAGATGGCGCTGGATGCCGGTTGCAACGACTTCATGGGCACGCTGATCAACGAGAGCATCAGCACGTCAGCCGGCGCGATTTACGGCCAGCGCATGGCGCCGCGTGAGATGCGCGCGCTGATCCGCGAGATGGGCCGCATCCCCGCCGAGCGCAACACGCTCTACGACATCAAGCGCCAGTTCGGCATTGAGCCCGACGACCACTACGACCCGCTCGATCTCGCAGACGGCAGCGACGAGCGCTTCGGCAGCTACATCAAGCTCACGCAAGACGCGAACTTCAAGTTCGCAGAGCAGTACCAGCGCGCGGAGTCGGTGGTGGGGTAGCGTCTTCGTAGGGATAGGTCTTCAGACCTGCCCGCCTCGTGCATGCCGCGGCGGAGGCTTCGATTTCAGGTTGTTCGCGTCGGATCGCTTGCTGGCCGGCTCGTAGCGGCCTCCAGCAACGAGCTTCTCGTACTCGTGTTTGAGCCGCGGGTTCTCTCTATGGAGCTTCGCCTTAGCTTCTCGCCAGGTCGTCACGTTGCGCTCTGCTGTTTGTCGATGACGTCGTTTCGCATGTGCCACGTGGATCGCACCTGATCGCCGTGGCCGTCGATGATCGCTCCCACGATCTGCGCGCACTCCTCGATGATTAGCTCCCACAACTTCGCGCAGGCCTCGGCGCTCGCGGCCGTGGGATCGCCTACAACGCCGCTATCACTGATCGCCGCGAAGTTCATCTCGCGCTGCCACTCGAACGGCTGCATCGCTGGTCGCGCGATCAGCTCGCGGCGGACTGCCGCGGCGCGAAGCAGCATACAGATCGACGTGGCAAACGAATCGGCGTGACCGCCCGCCACAGGCCGTCCGAAGGCCTCGTCGGAGATTCGTGGGTAGTCCGCCATGGGCTGCCAAGCGCGTGCGCTCGCCTGCGACGCGTTGAAGCGCTCGATGACGCCCGCCAAGTCGTGTTGCCCGCACCCGCGCCAAACGATAATCGTCTCGAAACCCTGTGCCGCCATGCTCGCGAGCACGTCCTCAACGACCGCCTCGTGCGTTGACTGGCGCAGGTTCACGTATCCTGCGCCAAATCCCGCGTGCTCGGGCGTCGGGCCGAACGGCAGCGTCGGCAGCACGAGCACGGCACGGCCGCCGTGCGACTCCATGCGTTCCGCGATTGCTCGCGCCATCGCCGTGACCATCATCGTGTCGAATTCGACTGACAGATGCGGGCCTTGCTGTTCGATACAGCCGAGCGGAAGAAACACCACCGCGCCCGTTTGAGCATGCGCGCGAATCTGGGTGTAGGTGAGGTCGGCGAAATTCACTGCTGTGACACCGCGTCCAACAGCCGGCGCGACGCCTCCGCGATCTCATCGACGGCGGCCTCGAAGGCGGCGGTATTCCGCTGCGAAGGCGCGCGATAGCCGCTCACCTTCCGCACGAACTGTAGTGCCGCGGCGTGGATTTCATCCTCGGTTGCGGGCTCGTCGGCGCGGCGCAGCGTCTTGATGCTTCTGCACATGCGGGTACGTTAGCACACTCAAGGGTCGTGACGCGGCGCGAAAATCCGCTCGATCCAGAAGGCTACATCTTCTACCGAAACGCCGCCTGACGCGGTGTGTACTGCTAGCTCGCCGAGCATTCGTATCTGGAACTAGGATAGCTCACTAACGCCATCGTTGAGTGCCTCGATCGTTGACGCGCAGAGCCGATAGGCGCCAGAGCTAACGCGCTTCGCCAGTATCGAGCAGGATGCCCAGAGCGATCGCGATCCGCCGGTCGAGCAGCCGTTGCGGATCGTCCGTGAGATCGAGTGCGTACTTGTCGCCGAAGCTGAGCTTGCGGTTGAACGCACCGACGCTCGTTTCTGCGCCGCCCTCGCCGACGACGTGCAGGCGAAAGTTCGTGCGCACGAATCCGGCGAGGATCGAGACGTACGGTATCCACTCCAAGATGCGGCGGGCCGCGGCAATCCACGCCGTGTCCTCGCGTGCGCCCGCCACTATGCCGCCGTTCGGATCGCTGATCGTCCATGCGCGGCGAAACAGCGAGCGGATGTTGTCGCGATCGAAGTGCGCGATCGGGTCGCCGGACTCGCTGCCTATCAGCGTGTAGTGGCGGTGTAGCGCCGCGTACCCATGATCTTGTCGGATCGTCAGGACCGCCGCGGCCTTGCTGTCGTCGTGATAAATCGTGATGTCCGAGCGCTGCAGCGGCTTCACGGGCCGCTCGACGTAGAACAGTGGGGCGCCGCTCTCGGCGAACACGTAGTACTTCGACTTCATCCAGGAGCGGTGCTTCTGGTTCACCAGAAACATGCTGCGGTCGAGCTTCGCGGCGAGCGTGGTAGTTGTCACGTTGGAGTATCGGTCATCGGTCATGCGATCTCTCGTCCGCGCACGGGATCCGGCGGGATATCCGTCGTTTGCGCTGTGCTATATTGCCAGTTGAACGGACGTTACACCATGCAATCCACACGGCAGGACATCCTCGATTACCTTCGCCGTCACGCCGAGGCGACCGTCAAGGAGCTCGGCGAGCACCTTGGGCTCACCTCCACCGGCATCCGGCAACACCTGACCATTCTCGAACGCGACGGGCTCGTCGAAGCACGCGAGGAGCGTGGTCACGTCGGAAGACCGGCGCTGGTGTACCGGCTGACGCAGGCGGGCGATGCGATCTATCCCAAGAAGTACGACGAGCTGGCGAACGCCCTGATCGAAGAGGCGCGTCATTTGCTCGGGCCCGACGCACTCCAGCAGCTGATGAAGAACGTCGCCGCGCGATTCAGCGCGCCGTACCTTCCGCGCCTCGAAGGCCGACAGAGCAACGAGCGGCTTGAGGCCGTGGCGCAGATCATCCAGGATCGCGGCAACGTCGCAGAAGCGTCATGGTCCGGCGACGACTTCCTCATCGAGCAACACACGTGCCCCTGGTGGAATGTCGCTACGAAGAACAGCGCCGTGTGTGCGCTCGATGTCGAGTTCGTGCGCCAACTCACTGGTCGCGACGCCCGCCTCAGCACGAGCCTGCTCCGTGGCGACGACTGCTGCACCTTCCGCATCCGCCCGGGCAAGCGCGCTGCGGCGGCAGATCTACAACCTAGAACCTAAAACCTGCAACCTAACCCCTACCCCACGCCCGTCCACACCGCCAGCGCGAACCCCAACGCCAGCAGTGCGCCAAACAGCATATGCAGGCCGGCCGTCTGCGCCAGCACGAGATTCAGTGCGCGCGGCGATGTCTGCCGCGCTTCGAATCGCACGATGCGCAGCGCAAGCGGGAGCGTTAGCAGCGTGATCAGCACCGGCCACGGTGCGGCGCCTGCGATCGTCATCGCGATGACGACGCCGTAGCCGCCGAGCATCAGCGCGACGTACTCGTAGTCGGCCAGCGGCCGGCCGGCGAGCGCGGCCAGCGTCCACTTGTTGTGCTTGCGATCGTTTTCGATGTCGCGGACGTTATTCGCGTGCAAGATCGCCGCTACCAGTAGCCCGATCGGTAGCGACGCGACGAATGGTTCCCA
>JANXYW010000182.1 GCA_025355835.1 Chloroflexota bacterium | reverse complement strand
CTCGAGGCATGGGCGCCGTACAAGGATCTTCTAGAAGGGAAGGGCGATCTGCTGCCGCTTTCGATCGGCTGCTTCGTTGTGCGAAGCGGCGGCAAGACCATACTGGTGGACTCCGGCATCGGCGCGAAAGATCGCCAGGGCATGCCGAACGGGCGGTTGCCGGATGCGCTCGGCGAGGCCGGTGTCAAGCTCGAAGATATCGATATCGTGATCGCGACACACATCCACATCGACCACGTCGGTTGGCACACGACCGCGCGCGGCAACGGCTTCGCGCCGACGTTTCCGAATGCGACGCACGTCTTCAATCGCGACGAGTGGGCGTACTGGACGTCACCGGAAGTCGCGACGAAGACGCCGTGGGTGATCGACTGCGTGCAGCCGCTCGAGGGCGTAGCAGAGATTTCGCTCGTCGATGGCGAACACAAAGTCACGGACGATCTCACGCTGCTCCAAACGCCAGGTCATACGCCGGCCCACATCTCCGTCGCGATCATGTCGGCCGGCGAGGCGGGCGTGATCATCGGCGACGTCTGCCATCATCCGGCTCAGGTGACCGAGGGCTGGTCGCCGATTTTCGATATGAATCCGGCGCTTTCGGCGGAGTCGCGCGAGAAGCTGATGCAAAAGATCGAAGACGAACGCATGACCGTCATCGCCGGCCACTTTCCGCATCCGGGGTTCGGGCGGATCGTGCGGACGGAGGGGAAGCGGTACTGGCGCGCGCTCTGACAGGCTTCTGAGCGTGCTGTCTAGTGCGACCTAAAACGGCTTCGCCACGCCGCTGAAGTCCAGCATCGTCACCGGCTTGTCGCCGACGACCCATCCATCATGGCCAGCGGGGATCGTCGCGATGTCGCCCTCTTTCAGGTCGAACTCACTCCCGTCTGCCATCACGATGTGGAGCTGTCCAGCTGCGAGGTATACGAAGTGCGGCGCTTCGCAGTACTCACCGCCGCCCACAACCGGCTTCTCATGCTTCGACCATGTCCAACCCGGCTGGAAGGTAGCGCGGCCAACGCCACCGCCGGCGATGTGGACGATGTCGATCTTGCCATATTCCATGTTCAGCACCTGATTCGGCGCGTCGAGAGATCCGACCTGTTGATTCGCCATGCTGCCTCCACAATTCTTGACTAAGTCCGCCAAATTCGACGAGCAACTTGCTTTCCCGGCTGCAAACGTCGATCGCCAAGCCCATTGGCTACGCCGCAAGTCGCCTAGCGACCGATCCGGTCCGGTCTGCGCAACCAACTTCCCACGGCAGGGTGCAGTCCTCAAGTACAGGATCTGTACTACGCCGGATGGCCCGGCGGATATATGCTGCACGTATGTCCAGCTATGGTCAGTTCTGCCCTATGGCAAAAGCGGCTGAGATTCTCTGTGAGCGATGGAGTCTTCTGGTCATACGCGAGCTCACGGCGGGTAGTCGCCATTTCAATGACGTAAAGCGCGGTGTGCCACTGATGTCACCCTCGCTGCTCTCGCGCCGATTGAAGCAGTTGGAGGCGGCCGGGGTCGTTACCCGCACCCAGGATGAACAGGGCATCGGCTACGACCTAACGCCCGCGGGCGTTGAGCTACAGCCATTGATCGAGTTGATGGCGCACTGGGGATCGAAGTGGGTTCGTCGCCGGGTGAGCCACGATGATCTCGATGCTGGCCTCCTCATGTGGGACATTCGGCGGACGGTTGACCCTTCACGCTTCCCCAAAGACCGGCGCGTCGTCGTGCACTTTCAGTTCCATGATGCATCCGCTGGGAAACGCTCCTGGTGGCTGGTTTCTCAGCAAGACGGGGTGGATCTCTGCCTGGAGGATCCGGGCTTTGACATTGACGTCGAGGTTCAGGCGCCAATCCACGTCATGACGGCCGTTTGGATGCACGACATCACCTTTCGCGCGGCAGTGCGATCACTCGGGCTGAAGGTCAGTGGGGAGCGTGATATCTGTCGCCGTCTTCCGGAGTGGCTAGGAGCAAGCGCTCTTGCCCATCCTCCGGAGGCGGCCACCGGACGACGGCGCGACGGCCTAGTGTTCGCCGACGTCGGTGGCGGACACGCCGGCTAGTTCGGGGCGGCCGGACCACACCCACGCAAGATTCGTCCGGCTGCATCCCATCAGGACGCCGTGCAGCGTTGCTGGGTGAAGGAAGATGCCTTCGGGATTCGGGCTTTGCGGATCGCGGCCGGCGTAGCGCATGCCGCGCTTGTCGAGGCGTTGTACAATCGGCGCGATCTCTTCCGCTTCGATGTAGCACATGTAGAGGGTTTCGCCGCCGCGCCGCGTCATGAAGCGCCCCATCGGCCGCGTGTCGTCGGTGATGTGGGATAGCTCGATGCGATCGAGGCGCTCCGGTGGGTTGAACATCGTCAGCTGACCGTCGTAGCCGTACTGTTTGCTCTTGATCGGCACGAAGCGTGACGAGTCGAGCCCGAAACGATCGGCGTAGAAGTTCGCCGCCGCTTCGTGATCGCTGATGAGGTTCGTTGCTTCGTAGAGGTAGCGCATCAGCCCGACCATCGGGCGCGCGACTTCTTGCGAGATGACCATCCGCAGACCGGGCGTTTGATCCGGCGCGATGAAGAGTTGGCCGCCTTCGTCGGTGAACTGCATACCTTTCGACTGCAGACGCGACGCCAGCGCGGCGACATCGTTCGTCGAGAAGCCGGCCGCGAACAGGCCTTCGCCCCACTGGTTCAAGTACGCCTGCACGGGGCCGACCCCGTTCGGCTCCAACAGCTCGAACTCGCTCGTTCCGGCGTGCACGACGCGGCGCTTCGCTCCGAGGACGCGCACCTCGTCGTCCTTCACCATCTGCCCGTCGAAGACGTCGATGAACGTCTGTGCGGCGGCGGCGCGATCCGTGACGGCGATCTGAACGCGGTCGACGTGCTCGAGCATGGTTGACGGCTCCTCCCCACGGCGTGGGCATATCAGCGATCTGGTGCGCCATCGTAGCCCAGCGTGCGTATCGGGTGCAACGAACCCGGCTATGCCTTCGGAGACGTACACTGTTTGTAGCCGCAGTCGCTGGGAAAGGAGTCCGCCGTGTCGAGTGAAATTCCGCCGACCCCCGCCCGCGAGGACCGCGCCAAGGATGAGGGCGGGCTCGCCGCGATCGTCCGGTTCCTGCTGACGATCTTCGCCTACATCCTGCTCATCCCGCCGTGGGGCTTTCTCGTCTGGTTCTACTCTGTGAAGATCGTCGCCGAGTACGAGCGCGGCGTTATCTTCCGTCTCGGCCGTCTCGTTGGCGCCCGCGGCCCCGGCCTCTTCGTGATCTTGCCGATCGTCGACCGCATGGTGAAGATGGATCTGCGTACCGTCACGATGGACGTGCCGAGCCAGGAATGCATCACGCGCGACAACGTGACGGTGAAGGTGAACGCCGTTATCTACTTCCGCGTCGTCAAGCCGGAGGACGCCGTGACGAAGGTCCTCGACCACTTCCGCGCGACGTCGCAGATCGCCCAGACGACGCTTCGCAGCGTGCTCGGCCAGTCCGATCTCGACGAGCTGCTGTCCGAGCGCGAGAAGATCAATTCGCGGTTGCAGTCGATCATCGACGAACAGACCGAGCCGTGGGGCGTGAAGGTGTCGACCGTTGAGGTGAAGGACGTCGAGCTGCCGCAGAGTATGCAGCGCGCCATGGCGCGCCAGGCGGAAGCCGAGCGCGAGCGCCGCGCGAAGGTGATCAACGCTGACGGCGAACTGCAAGCATCGCAGCGCCTCGCCGAGGCGGGAGCCGTGATGTCGACGAATCCCGTGACGTTGCAGCTCCGCCTGCTCCAGACGCTCGCCGAGATCGCGACTGAGAAGAACAGCACGATCGTCCTGCCGGTGCCGTTCGGGCTATTCGAGGCGATCACACAGATCGCCGACCGCACCGCACCGGGCAGTTCGGCGCGTGTTCGCGTCGGCGCTCCGCCCGCCACGGAACCAACCGGAGACCCCGCCGAATCGATGACCCCGCCCGAAGGCGTAGAGCCCGGGTCGAGCGCGGGTGCCGCTTCGTGAGACGCGGCGGCGCGGCAGGCGCGGGCTACGTATCGGCCCGTCGTGGTGGCGACCATCGGCGCACAGCTAGTGCGACGAGCACGTACACGGCGACGATCGCGACGACGATGGCGGTGAGTTCCGGCCCCCATGCGACTGCACCACGATCGAACACCAACAGAAACGCGATGCCGACGACGAATCGCAGCACGCAGAACAGCACCACCAGCCGGAACAGCCGCTGGATCTTCGACGAGAACGCGCGCCATCGTGCGAGCATGACGCGAGTATAGCCGGGAGCAGTCCATGACGATCGTCGTCGCGCCGGGCATCGAACTTCACTACCGTGACGACGGCGAAGGCCAGCCGGTGCTGTTCATCCAGGGGCTCGGCGTCGATCATCGAGGCTGGGGTGCGGTGACGCGGCCGCTTTCGAAGCGCTTTCGCTGCATCTCCTACGACAACCGCGACGTCGGGCGATCGTCCACTGTCGATGGTCCGTACGATGTGCTCGACATGGCGGCGGACGCGATCGGATTGCTGGATGCGCTTGGTATCGCACGAGCGGATATCGTCGGCACGTCGATGGGCGGCGTGATCGCGCAGGAGATTGCGATCCGGCATCCGGAGCGCGTTCGGAAGCTCGTGCTCGTGACGACGTACACCAGCGGTGATCCACGCGGGTCCGCGATCTTCGAGGGTCAGGCGCTGCTGCGGCGCACACTTTCGCGTGAAGACTACTGCCGCGCGACGTTTTGGAGTGTGTACAGCCACCAGGACTATCGTCGCACGGACGGATTTATCGAGCAGATGATCGCCCGCACGGCCGGCAACGATCTTTGGCAATCGCAAGACGCGTACGAACGGCACGTCCGTGCCGTCACGTCGGCGAATACGGAGGGACGGCTCAGCCAGATCGCCGCGCCGACGCTGATCCTCGCCGGCGCCGAAGACATCCTGACGCCGATGCGCTTCTCGGAGCGCCTGGCGAGCGACATTCCGAACAACCGACTGCAAGTTGTCGAAGGAGCCGGGCACGGAATGATCTGGAGCCATGCTGGTCGCGTAGTTGATGCTGTTGGTGAATTCCTTAGCTAGGTTCTAGGTTCTAGGTTCTAGGTTCTAGGTTCTAGGTTCTAGGTTCTGGGTTGTAGTTTTAGGCTGGAACATGGCCCATCTTGAGATCCGTACGTTCGTTGCCGCGAGTCCCGAAGCCGTCTGGGCCGTGCTCGCCGATCTCGAGCATCAGGCTGCGTGGATGGTCGATGTGCGATCGCTCGAGATCGTCACGCCGGAGAAGCAGGGCGTTGGTGCGGTGATGCACGTGACGAGCGAGCTGTTCGGGCTGCCGATCGTGAAGGATGTGATGGCGATCACCGCCTGGGAGCCGCCGCGCCGGATGGATGTCGAGCATCGCGGGCAGTTCCACGGCAGCGGCCAATTTCTGCTTGAACCGACGCACAACGGCACGACGTTTATCTGGATCGAAGACTTCGCGCCCCCGCTGGGGCCAGTGGGCGAGTTCGTGTTCGCGCTGATCGTGCGGCCGCATCTCCGGCGCGTGTTCGCGCGGTCGTTGGAGAACATGCGGCGGCTGGCGGAGGCTGCGGCCCTTATACCCGCAGCGTGACGTCGCCGGCCTCGACGCGCGTGAGGGCGCCGTCGGCTGTGCGGATGAGCAGCGCGCCGTCGTCGTCGACGTCTTCCGCGATGCCTTCGGCCATGCCGCCCTGCCACGTTGCGCGCACGTCCTTGCCGAAGGTGATGAGTCGCTCGCGCCAGCGGTCGCGGATCGGATCGCCGGACTTCGCCTGGTTGTAGAGCTGTTCGAAGTGGGCGAGGTACGACGCCAGCAGCGCTTCGCGATCGGTGTCGCGGCCGAGGTCGGCTTTCAGGCTCGTGGCGATGTCGCGGATCTCTTCGTGCTCGCGCGGATCGAAGTTGACGTTGATGCCGCAGCCCACGAGGACGATGCCTCGGGGATCTCCGTTCGAGCCTGTGGGGCCGGGTGGCGACGGCACCTCGATGAGGATGCCGGCGAGCTTTTTGCCGCCGACCTGCACGTCGTTCGGCCACTTGATGTCTGTGCGGATGCTTGCGATGTCTTCGATTGCGTGGCAGACGGCGAGCGGCGTGATCATCGCGATGGATCGGAGCACGGCGGCGGTCGGCCGCAGGATCAGCGTCGATGCGAGGTTCGATGCGGGCGGCGTGATCCATGTGCGGCCGAGACGGCCGCGGCCGGCGGTCTGCTCGTCGGCAAGGGCGACGGTGCCTTCGATGGCGCCGTGCAGCGCCGCGTCGCGCGCCATGTCCATCGTCGATCCGACGCTCGGCTCGAAGATGAGGTTGCGGCCGAAGCTCGTCGTCCGGAGCAGTGTATGGAAGCGGGTGAGGTCGAACGGTGTGCCTGTCATGGGTCAGCCTCCATTGTCGATTGCGTGCAACGCAGTAGCGCAACGCAGATCGACGTCCATCTTCCTCGCGAGCGCTACGTCTTGAAGGCGGTGGCACGCCGCTTGCCAGTCGCGCACGAA
>JANXYW010000012.1 GCA_025355835.1 Chloroflexota bacterium | reverse complement strand
AGCAAGGTGGCCGCCGAGGACGACCTCTGGCGCATTGCCACGCTCGGCTTCCGCGGCGAAGCGCTGCCGAGCATCGCCGCCGCGGGCGAGGTCGAGCTGATCTCGCGCGTGACCGGCAACGACGTTGGCGCGCGCATCCGTCTGCGCGACGGCGAGGTCGCCGACGAGGGTTCGGGCGCGGCGGCGCCCGGCACGGTGTTCAGCGTGCGGCGGCTCTTCTCTTCGCAACCCGCGCGGCTGAAATTCGTTCGATCGCCTGGCAGCGAATCGACGCAGGTGACGTCGGTGATCAGCCACTACGCGATGGCCTACCCGGAGGTGCGATTCGATCTTGTGATCGATGGCCGCACGACATTGCAAACGCCCGGCGGCGGCAGCCTGACCGACGCAGTGGCGGCGGTCTACGGCGCCGATGTTGCGTCAGCCGCGATCGAGATCGATGCGCCGCCCGAGCACGACGGCGCGGTAGGGGTGCGAGGTATCGCTGTCGATCCGCGGCTGCATCGCGCGTCGCGCAACTACATCGGCCTGTACGTGAATCGGCGTTGGGTGAAGAATCGAGCGCTGACGTTCGCGGTCGAGGAGGCGTACCAGGGGATGCTGCCCGTCGGGCGCCATCCGATCGCCGTGCTCGATCTGTGCATCCCGCCGGGCGAGGTCGATGTGAACGTCCACCCGACGAAGGCCGAAGTGCGGCTGCGCAACGAACGCGCCGTCTTTGGCGTGCTGCAACGGGCCGTGAGACGAGCACTCTCCGATAGCGCGACGGTGCCGTCGGCATCGCCGTCGCTGTGGTCTGGTGGCGGATCGCCGCCATCCGAGCGGCCGCCGTTGTTCCTGACGCAGACGCCCGTACAATCGGCGTTGCTGTCGGCGCGGCCCTCACCGCCTGGCCCCCTCTCCCTCAAGGGGCGAGGGGAAGAAGAGTTCGAACAAGAGACGGGCGCTAGCGCCGTGACGATGCTGGAGCGGCTGCCGCTGCTGCGCGCTGTCGGTCAGGTCGGCAACACGTACGTCATCGCCGAGGGGCCGGACGGGATGTACCTCGTCGATCAGCATGCCGCGCACGAGCGCGTGATGTACGAGCGGGCGCTCGCGGCCGTGCGCGCGGGTACGCCCGAGGTGCAGGGTCTGCTCGATCCGCTGACGATCGAGCTGAGCGCGCCGCATCGCGCGCTCGTCGCCGAGCACGCGGCGGCGTTCGAGCTGCTCGGCTTCGACATCGAACACTTCGGCGATGCTGCATTCGTCGTGCGCGCCGTACCGTCGTCTCTGATGGGCGACGATGTCCCGCGGCACATCGCTGAACTGCTCGACCGCATGGCGCGCGACGCGGATGCGCAGGGCGAGGCGTCGCGCGACCCGCAGCATCGCGTGGCAGCATCGCTGGCGTGTCACGCCGCCATCCGCGCCGGTATGCCGATGTCACCCGTCGAGCAGCGCGAACTGCTGCAACTGCTCGAATCCAGCGAATCGCCCCGCACCTGCCCCCACGGACGCCCGACGATGATCCACCTGACGGCAGACGCAATCGCGCGCGAGTTTCGCCGGAAGTAACATTGTGGCGGCTGGTGACTGGTGTCGCCGGACGGGAACGTGAGCTTAGAATCAATCGTCGTTGCTTACGTTGAGCAATTCGCGATGCTTCAAAGGGAGGTTCAGTGGTTAGTGCGGACCTGTCGGACGTAGCGTACGACAGGAAGGAACAAGTCCCAGTCCGACGATCAACTCGAGCAATCCTGCTGCTTCCCACGCACGGTTCCTGGGCGACTCCGCAAGCGGCAGCAGGACGCCCGACGCGGTGAGTTGATCGAGTGCGTTAACGATCGCCGGCCGCGTGCGACCGGTCGCTGCGATGGCGGTGCCGACGGTGATCACCGGATGCGCCGGGCGCGTACAGCTCAGGGTTGTGCTGCCAGGTCGTTCGAACGTATCGTCCCCGCATGGGCGGGATCCTTTCGCCAGAATGGGCTTAGCGAAAGGATAGCACCTTATCCTTTCGATCGAGCGCTATGGGCGAAAGGATAAGGTGACAAGTCGTAGTACCTCAGCTCTTCCGCGTGAGTACAACGACGGGGATCGTGCGCGTGGTGTTCTTTGCGTACTCGAGGAAGTTGGGCCTGTGGGCGGCGTGTTGGGCGTAGAGGCGGTCGCGTTCGGCGCCGGCGGCGATGGTTGCTTCCACGGGGATGACGTCGTTGCCGACTTCGATCACGGCTGAGCCGTTCGCTACGAGGTTGTGGTACCAGTCGGGACTCGTGGGCGCGCCGCCCTTCGAGGCGACGATGATGTAGCGATCGCCGTCGGTGGAGTAGGCGAGGGGGTTCCAGCGCGTCTGGCCGCTCTTGCGCCCTGTGGACGTGAGGATGAGGATGTCGACGCCCTCGAATCGGCCGGCCACGTTGCCGCCGTTATCGTGGAACTCGGCCATGATCTTCTGGTTGAAGTCGTTGAACGCTGCCATATGGGTGCTCCTGCTCCGTCGCGATGTCTCGTTACAGCCTGACATACGTGGCGCGGAGAGGGCTATCGGCAGGCGAGGGCGAATTTCGGCTTCGAGCAGCGGTGCTCACCCGAGCACGCGGGCTGAATGCCCGCGCTCCGAAACGAAAGGGTACGCTCGCGCTTGGAACGCAAGGGTACCCTCGCGCTTGGAACGCAAGGGTTTATGTGCGCGCTGGGGAACGCAAGGGTTACGCGCGCGCTGCTTGCCACGCGAGCAGGCGTTGCACGGCAAGCGCTGCTGACTGCACGCTGTTGAAGACTGGCAGGCCTGCGCTCGCGACGTTCTGCTGGAAAGCGAGTGTGCCGGCCATGCCCATCTCGGTCGTCGGGATGCGGGCAACGCAGACGATCGGCTTGCCCGACGCCTTCGCGACTTCGCCGAGTTTCTCCGCGGCCTCGGTTGCGACTTCGACGATGCTCGGGCCTTCGGCGCGC
>JANXYW010000177.1 GCA_025355835.1 Chloroflexota bacterium | reverse complement strand
TGTCGATGTCCTTGATCCCGCCTTTGCCTTTCGGCGTCACGGTCCAGATCGCGCCGTCGCGCTTGATCTGTTCGACCAGTAGGCGCATTCCCACCAACCCAGCAATCGACTCCGCGCCAAGGAAGAGCGCGTCGGCGTTCTTCGCGGCTCGTGTGAACACGGACGCGCCAGCCTCGCGCAGCTGCGACGCGAACCCATCGTCCTGCATGTGCAGCACGACGATGCGTTGCCCCGGCTTGATCCCGAGCTTTTCGAGCAGTCCTTTGGGATTGCGGATCTTCTCCGCCCACGCGAGTGCTTTGTCGCCGAGGACGAACGTCGCGGTGCCGCCGGGCCAACCGATCCTGAGCTTGCCGGACTTCGCATCGAGCGCGCTGATGCTCGCAAGCTCTATCTTCAGGCGGAAGTCGCCGCGAAAGATGAGCTCGTTCGTTTCGAGCAGCGCTTTGCCGGTCGATGTCTTCTTGTCGAACGTGACGCTGCACTCGGCTTCGGCGCCCACGTCACGCCCTCGCGAAGATGAGAATGAGGCCGGCCGCGCTCACCCAGCCGATCGCCGTCACCAGGATCGGCAGGTCACGCAACAGCACCTCTTCCGGGCTGCCGCCCTCCTTCTTGACGTTGACGAGATACAGGTAGCGGAAGATGCCGTAGAGGACGAAGGGGATCGTAAGCATCATGCTGTGGTTCTTTGGCAGGCCCTCCGCCGTGAACGTGTACAGCCCGTAGGCGATGAGCAACGCGCCCGTCACGATCGAGCCCATCTGGTCGAGCAGCGGCAGCGTGTACTCCTCAAGGATCTTGCGGTGGCTGCTCGCGCCCGCCTCCAGCAGCTCCAGTTCCGCGCGCCGCTTGTTGATGCCCAGGAAGAGCGCGCCGAGCGCCGTCACGACGTACAACCACGGAGAGATCGGCACGTCGATCGCTAGCGCGCCCGCCATCGCACGCAGCACGAAACCGGACGCGATGACCATCAGGTCGATCAGGACGATGTGCTTCAACCGGTACGTGTACGCCAGCATCAGCACGCTGTACCCAAGAATGACGAGGCCCATGTGCCAGTTCAGCACGAACGCCGCGGCGTTGCCGACAAGCGCCAGTACGCCCGCCGCGGCCCACGCTGTGCTGACGGGCAGCAGCCCGGCCGCGATCGGCCGGTAGCGCTTCTTCGGGTGTGCGCGATCCGCCTCGACATCTTGAATATCGTTGACCAGATACTCGGCGCTCGACACCATCGCGAAGCACGCGAAGGCGACGAGCGCTTCGAGTACTTTCGGCAGCCACGACGACGCATCGCTGAGGTGATATTCCTGCCCGACGGAGAAGATCAGCGCGAGAAAGACGATGCCGTTCTTCGTCCACTGGCGCGGCCGCATCGAACGGAAAAGATACTCCAGTCGGGGCAACGCGCCCCCGCGCGGAACTTCCGCGAGCCTGTCATTCGGCCCGGTAGATGGCGCAAGCGCTTTATCGTTTGCCATTGGCGTCAATTCTAACGCACGCACCGATCCGACGGAACGCGCACGTCTTCGCGCCGCCCGGCCATCGACGGCCGCCGCCTACAACGGCAGGTTGCTGTGCTTCTTCGCGGGCGTGCTTTCGCTCTTCGAACGCAGCATGTCGAAGGAGTGAATCACCTTCGTCCGGGTGTCGCGTGGATCGATCACGTCATCGACATAACCGCGGGCCGCTGCGATGTACGGGTTCGCGAAGCGCTCGGCGTACTCCGCAGTGAGCTGCGCGCGCTCCGCCACCGGATCGGCCGACTCGGCCAGCCGCGTACGGTACAGGATGTTCACCGCCGGCTCCGGCCCGACGACGGCGATCTCGCCCTGCGGCCACGAGAAGTTCATGTCAGCGCGGAGATGCTTCGAGCCCATGGCGTCGTAGGCGCCGCCGTACGATTTGCGGAGAATCACCGTCACCTTCGGTACGGTCGCTTCGGCGTACGCGTACACCAGTTTCGCACCATGCACGATGATGCCGCCGTACTCTTGCGCCACGCCCGGCAAGAATCCCGGCACGTCGACGAAGGTGAGAATCGGAATGTTGAAGGCGTCGCAGAACCGCACGAAGCGCGCAGCCTTGCGCGACGAATCGATGTCCAGCACGCCTGCAAGATACAGCGGCTGGTTCGCGACGATGCCGACGGTGCGACCCGCCAGGCGCGCCATCCCGACGACGATGTTCTGTGCGAACTGCGCGTGAACCTCCATGAAGTCGCCTGCGTCGACGACTTCGTTGATCACCTCACGCACGTCGTAGCCCTTCGCGGCGTCGTCCGGCACGATGTTCAGCAGATTGTCGGAGCGGCGG
>JANXYW010000149.1 GCA_025355835.1 Chloroflexota bacterium | reverse complement strand
GCGCCGCTCGCTGCGAACGGTGAGCCGTGCATCTACGCCAATAATCCGTTCGTCCACAGCTGTGCCACGCTTGCGGGCGGGCTCACGGTTCAGAACTACATCCGCTTCGACGGGCGGCTAGCCGGAATCGGCCGATCAGGTGCCAGCGCGTTCCTGGTTTCCGGAGCCAACTGGCGACTATGGAGCGCGCCGTATCACGTTGGCGATTGGATAGCGAATCAGCTAGGCGCGCCCACGCAAAGTGAGTCAGTCAGCTCGCCAACGCTGCAATCCTTCGCGGGCGGCTTTGTGCGCCGTTACCTGTCGCGGACATTGCAAGACGTGTACATCGGCTCGACATGGCGGGCGTCATACTATTTCCAGACTCTTGGCCCGGAATGCTACGACATGGATGGCAATGGAACTAGCACGCTGGGCGATGTTCTAGCGGATCTGGTCTACGTAGGTACGCAGGAGGGCAAGACGGTGCCAAACGCGAACGGCGTTACCTACAGCCCGAGGTATGCTGTTAGACACAAGATCTCAGTCGCGCTCGGCGATGTCCTCGTCGTGCTCAGCACGTCGGGCACGGTCTGTTCTCCGTAGTTGCCTCCGGCGCACCCTCGCCGCACACGACGAAGCCAGCGTCAACGCTGGTGGCGGGGATGACGCTGGCTTCGTCACGTTGGCGGGGATAAGGTTGGCGGCTCTCCCCAAGAACACAATCGGACGCCCCTGCCTCTTCCGAAGGCTTGACGCGGGTTTTTCACGGAACTCCTCCCCGAACTAGTGCAATCGAGCATGCTCGATTGCAGGCGGGACGCCTGCGCCACACATGTGTCGCTATTGCGCCACCTTCTGCTTGCTACAATGCGCGCGGCTGGAGGCCAGACGCCATTGGCGCCTGAGGATGAGGTGGTTGTGATCCCCGCATGAAGTGGTTGCCAAGCCCCGAGACCCGGGCCGCCGTCCTGAAACACCCGTTCTTCCTCGCCGGCCTCGCCGTCGTCGTGCTGCTCGGCCTCACTGCGGCCACGCTCGTCGTCGCCGATAGCGTTCGCGGCGGCGGCAAGAAGGGCGTGCCCACGGTCGTCGTCGCGCCGCCGGAGACCACGACCGCCGGCCCTGCCGCCAGAACCTCGATCGCCGGCGGCATCAGCGGCACGACGAAGGCGACCAGCGCCGTGCGCTCGGCGCCCGGCACGCGGACGCCGGTGCTGGGTACCCTGCCTTCTAACAGCGATGTCCAGATCGATGGCCGCACGACCGACTCCAAGTGGATGCGCATCATCTTTCCGCCCAACAGCACGCTGCACGGCTGGATCGATGCCACGAGCCTCGACCTCATCGGCGATCCGGCGTCGCTTGTCGTCGCCACGGCGGAGCCGCCCATCGTTGTCGAGCTGCCGACGCAGCCGCCGGCGGTGCTCACCTCCATCGCGCTTTCGCAAACGCCCGAATCCGGCACCCCGACGGTCACGCCGACGAAGCCCGCGGGCGGCCTGCCGGACCTCGTGATCGGTTCGCCGCCCACGGTGTCGGGTGGCAAGCTGTTTGTGACCGTCATTAACCAGGGCAAGGGCGCGATGACGGGCGACCTCGTCGTCGCCGTCTTCAACCCCGACGCCACGAAGCTGCTGGGTGGCGCAACGCTGCCGAAGTTCACGTTGGCGCCCGGCCGGAGCATCGATATCGGCACGGGCTACGTCGTCACCCACGACCAGACGCTGCTGCTGGTCGTCGACCCCAACGGCGAGATCGCCGAGACCGACGACACGAACAATCGCATCGTCGTCGCCATCGCGGTGGGCGATGCGTCGCCGACGCCGTTCCCGGGCGAGACGCAGCCGACGCCTGATATCCCGGCCACGCTCATCGCCATGGCGACGCGGACGGCGCTGGCGGAGGGCACGCCGGACATCAACGCCACGCTCATCGCCCTGGCCACCTCGACGGCCGAGGCTCTGCGGACGCCCACGCCCGTTCCCTAATCCAGATATGGGCGCAGAGCACAAATGACCGCGTAGTCGCTGCCCGTCGATCCCCCTCTCCGCCGGCCTGCTCGCCGTGGCGAGGCGGCGAGGGTCGGGGTGAGGTCTCCGCGCCGGGTGACGCGGCCTTGTGGCGGGGCATCGCAGCGGGCGAGTACAATGGGCCGATTCCGATTGTCAATGGTTCATGGGCTCCGCACGAGCGGCACGGTGAGGATCACCGGACGGATGACGGTACCGCAGCTACAGTCCGGCCTGCTGGGAAGCCGCGAGCGGCTCTTCGCATCGATCCACGGGTTGAGCGAGGAGCAGTTCCGTTACGTCCCGGCGGGCGAGACGTATGCTGTCGCCACGCACCTTGCGCACTTGCTCCGCATCGAGCGCGTGTTCACGGAACGCGCGCAGGCGGCGCTGAACGAAGACGATCCGTTCGTCGCCAGCGCATCCGTCAAGAACGACGACGATCCCGGGCTCGCGCAGCACCTCGCGGTGCCGCAGATGATCCACGGCATGCTCAACACCCGTCGCGATCTTGACGCGCTGCTCGCGCGGTGCGACGAAGCGGCGCTCAACCGCGCGATCGTCCACGCGCGCATCGGCCGGATGACCATCGCGGACATCGCTGTCAAGATGGCCGTGCACGAGGAAGAGCATACGGCCGAGATCGCGAAGCTCGTGCGGCAGGTCCCGGCTACCGGCCGTGTAATCATCCCGTTGACGCGGCGTTCCTAGGATAGGGTTGCGATGAGCGAAGTAGACGAGATCAAGCAGCGTGTCGACATCGTCGATCTCGTGTCGCAGTTCGTCACGCTCAAGCGCGCCGGACGTACGTTCATGGGGCTCTGTCCCTTCCAC
>JANXYW010000089.1 GCA_025355835.1 Chloroflexota bacterium | reverse complement strand
CGCCCGCTGCGTCGTCGCCGAAGACGGCATCGGCGCCGAGCGCTAGCGCCATCGCTTTCTGGTGTGGGTGCCGCGCGGTGGCGGCGATGTACGTCGCGCCCATCGCCTTCGCCGCGGCGACAGCCATCAGGCCGATCGTGCCGGCGCCGAGCACCGCGACGCGATCGCCGAAGCGGATATCGACGAGGCGCAGGCCGTGCACGGCGACCGCCAGCGGCTCGCACAGCGCACCGAGTTCGAAGTCGACCTCCGGCGGCAGCTTGTAGAGCGCGTACGACGCCACCGCCATGTACTCGCACAGGCCGCCGTTAATGTTGAGACCGTTGGCCTTGCGGCTGGGGCAGAGGTGGTAGTTGCCGGAGCGGCACTGCACGCACTTCAGGCAAACATCGAACAGCTCCAGCGCGACACGGTCGCCCTTCTCGAAACCGGTAACGCCGTCGCCGAGCGCCTCGACTTCGCCGGCGCATTCGTGGCCGAGTACGAAGCCGGGCGGCACTGGGAACTCGCCGCGATAGAAATGCAGATCGCTGCCGCAAACGCCGACGCTACGCACTCGCACGAGCACCTGGCCGGGCGCCGGCGACGGCACATCGACGTCGCTCAGCTCGAACGCGCGCGGCCCGGAAATGGATGCTTGTCTCATGTCGATGCTCCTTGCGGGCGGTGCACGCCCGCGCGATGCGTCCGTGTTCAGCAGGCTTTTCGATCAGAGGCCGTAGGGACGCACCTTTAGGTCCGTCCCAACGTTCGGACGGGGCTAAAGCCGCGTCCCTACGGCCTCACGTGGTGCGGTCGTCTTCGGCGCCGAACATTCGTTGCCGATCGTGGGCGGCCACGCGGGGCCGCCCCTACTACGTTGCCCGGTCACACGCGTCCCGCGCGAGGCTCCGATATGATGGGCGAGTGAAGGCGCTAAATCAACCGGAGAGCTGGTGGGGGTGGCACGGCTACAACCACCCCGAGGCGATGTCGATCACGCAGATCTTGCGTGCCGGCACGATGCCCGTGCGCGTCGCGGCGATCCTTTCGCTGGCGATGGAGCGCGGCGCGCCGATGATCCTGGCCGCCGACCCGCCGGGCGCGGGCAAGACGACCATTCTGACGGCGCTGCTGGCGTTCGCGCCGCCGGAATCGTCGGTGTATTTTACGCGCGGCTGGGGCGAGACGTTCACGCTGCCGCCGCGCGCGCCGGACGATCCGCCGACGTACATTCTCGTCAACGAGATGAGCGATCATCTGCCGGTGTACTCCTGGGGTCCGTACGTGCAGCGCGAGCTTGAGCTGGCGGCCGAAGGCTACTCGCTGATGTCGACGATGCACTCCGAGACAGTGGATGGTGTCATCGAGCAGCTCACCGTGGAGTGCGACGTGCCGGCCGCGAACGTCGGCCATGTCGCGCTCGTCGTGCCGATGTTCGTCGGCATGAACGCGGGCCAGCGCGTGCGGCGCGTGAGCGAGGTGGCCGTGCTGGAGCCGCTCGGTGGCTCGTACGACCGCCACTCCATCGCGCGCTGGGACGCCGCGACGGACACGTACGAAGTGCTCTCGACGCCCGCCGAAATGAACGCGCTGGCGCGGCGCTTCGGTCTGGAGGACGAGGATCTGATCCAGATGTTGGCGAAGCGCGAACAGCTCATCGAGGCGCTGCTGCGCGATGGCGTCATGGCGATCGACGACGTGCAGGATCGTGTGCTCGCCGCGGCGGGGTATCAGGTCGTGGACGAGTAGTTCCGGTTCGACTCACAGCCGGGGACGGCTGTGCCACTCTGCGTCAACTCGCGAGAGCAGTGATAAAGGATACGGATGAACGAGCAGTTTGACGTCGTGATCGTGGGCGGCGGGATCGGCGGCGGCGCGCTGGGTACGGTGCTGGCGCGCGCGGGCAAGCGCGTGCTCGTGTTGGAGAAGACGACCGAATACCGCGACCGGGTGCGCGGCGAGTGGATCGCGCCTTGGGGCGTCGCGGAGCTGCAAACGCTCGGCCTGTACGACGCGTTCATCGCGGCCGGCGCGCATCACGTCAGCAAGCACGTGTCGTACGGCGATGGCATCGAACCGGCGGCGGCGGAAGCGGCGGCGCTGCCGCTGACCGAGCTGCTGCCGGGCATCCCCGGCCCGCTCTGCTACGGTCACCCGGCAAGCTGCAACCTGCTGCACGAAACGGCGGTCGCATCGGGTGCGAAGATGTTGCGTGGCGTGACGGACATCGTGAGGGTCACGCCCGGCGCGTCGCCGTCGGTGACGTACGTGCACGATGGCGTGGAGCACACGGCGACGTGCAAGATCGTCGTTGGCGCCGACGGTCGCGGATCGATCGTGCGGCGCGCAGCGGGTATCGAACTGCACCGCGACCCGACGCATCATCTCTTCTCGGGAATGCTGATCGAGGGCGCGGACGGCTGGCCGGCCGACACGCAGATGCTCGGCACCGAGGGCGACGTGCACTACCTGGCGTTTCCGCAGGGCAAAGGGCGCGTGCGGTTGTACCTCGGCTACGCTAGCGATCAACCGCAGCGCCTCGCGGGCGAAGGCGGACAGCAAGTGTTTCTTGACGCCTTCCGGCTGAAGAGTGTGCCCGGTAGCGAGCATCTCGCAAACGCGCGTGCCGCCGGACCCTGCAACTCCTACCCGAACGAAGACACGTGGACCGACGCGCCGTACGCCGAGGGCGTCGTGCTGATCGGCGATGCCGCTGGCCACAACGATCCGATCATCGGGCAGGGGCTCTCGATCACGTATCGCGACGTACGCATGGTGCGCGCTGTGCTGCTGGGCGACGACTCGTCGCCGGCGGCGTTCGCGTCGTACGGCGAAGAGCGCCGCGAGCGGATGCGCCGCTTGCGCTTCGTGGCGACGCTGCAGTCGCGCCTGGAAAACGAGTTCGGCGAGGAAGCCGAGGCCCGCCGCA
>JANXYW010000044.1 GCA_025355835.1 Chloroflexota bacterium | reverse complement strand
GGATCAAGCGCAGCGCGCGGATCGAGCACCGCACGCAATCCGGCGAACGCGCGCAGATCGACGTCCGCGTACTCCGCGTGCCACGCCTGCACAACGATCGCTGCGCACGGCAGCGGAAACTCCGGTGGCGGCTCTAGGCCGTACGTGCGGATCTCGTCGTGGGTGTACAACGGGTCGTGTACGTACACCGTTGCGCCAGCGGCGATCAGCGCCGATGCCAGTCCGAAGGTGCTGCTGTGGCGCGATTCCTTCACGCCGGCACGATACGCCAGGCCCACCACGACGACCGTCACACCTTCGAGCGAGCCGATTGCGTGCACGAGTCTCTCGACGGCGTAGTGCGCCATATCATCGTTGATCCGCCGTGCGGTGGTGATCAGATCCGTCTCCAACACACCGACGCGCGGCGTCTCCGGCGCAGCGAGAAAGTACGGATACACGGGGATGCAATGGCCGCCGACGCCAGGACCCGGCGTGTGCACATGCGAGTACGGCTGCGAGTTCGCGGCCGCGATCGCCTGCAACGCATCGACGCCGACCGCATCGGCAATGCGCGCGAACTCGTTCGCCAGCGCGATGTTCACGTCGCGATACGTTGTCTCGGCGAGCTTCGAGAACTCGGCGGTCTCGGCGTCGCGGACGGGCATGACCTCGGCATCGAGCATCGTGCTGTAGAACTCGACCGCGCGCGCCGTGCTGTGCGCGTCGATGCCACCGACGATCTTCGGATACGTGCGCAGGTCGCGCAGCACCTGACCCGACGACACGCGCTCCGGGCTGAAGGCGAGCGAAAAGTCCGTCGTCGGCGCGAACCCTGACGCATTGCGCAACTGCGCACCAACGCGGTGGCGCGTCGTACCGACCGGCACCGTCGTCTCGACGACGATCAGCACGCCGCGCTTCAGATGCGGCCCGATGGCCGCGACTGCGGAGTCGAGCAGCGTAAAGTCCGGCCGCTGCGTCGCGTCGATATCGACGGGCACGATCAGCACAACGACATCGGCCGCCGCCACGGCATCGTGGGCATCGGTGGTCGCCCGGAGCTGCCCGCTGACGACCATTCCAGGGATCTTCTCGTCCAGTCCCGGCTCCGCGGGCAGCGGGTTTCGCTTCCCGTTGATCTCATCGACACGCCCGGCGCTGATGTCGTAGCCCGTAACTGTCGCGCCCTTGGACGCGAACTGCACCGCGAGCGGAATGCCGATCTTACCCAGGCCGACGATCGTGACGTTCATCGTGTTTGAACACGCGGCGGGGTTGTCGGGCAGAGCATCGGTGCCTCCGTGGAACGAAGATGAAAGATGGAGGACGGAGGACGGATCTCGCGTTTCGGCGATCCATCGTCTATCTTCCACTTTCCTTCTTCGCGCACAATCACGCCCGCGCCTCCATTGGCAACCGCACGCTGCTGCCAGACTCGGCGGCGCGCACGAGCGCATCCGCCGCAGCCATCGCGGCGAGGCCGTCGTCCGCCGTGACGGCGACGGGTGTGCCATCGCGGACGGCGCGCGCGAATGCTTCGAGTTCCACGCGCAACGGCTCGCGCTTTTCGATCGGAATCTTGTGGACGGAGCCCTCGCTCACGCCTTTGAGGTGGCGCGCGGCCCAGTCGGCGGGTTGGGCATCGGCCGCGGAGTGGTGCGCGTTCTCGTAGAACGTCAGCTCGCGCGCCAGATAGTCGACGACGAACATGCCGCGCTCGCCTAGCACCGAAAGCTCGCGAATCTTCGTTGGCGTCAGCCAGTTGATGTCCAGCACGCCGACGACGCCATTCGCGAAACGCAGCACGCCAGCCAGCATGTCCTCGTGCTCGGTGTTGATGCGCTGCTCCGTCTCCGCTTGCACGCGGACGACCTCGCTGCCCAGCAGAAAGCGCATCACGTCGATGTCGTGCGGCGCCAGATCGAGCACGACACCGACATCGCGCACCCGCTCCGGGAACGGACCAACGCGTCGAGCGTGCATCTGGAACACGCGCCCCAGTTCGCCCGCGCGCAGCCGCGCCTGCAGCTCGACCACGGCCGGATTGAATCGCTCGATGTGCCCGACCGTCAGCGGCACGCGCGCAGCCGAAGCAAGATCGCGCAGCCGCTCGCCCTCCGCCATCGTCGCCGC
>JANXYW010000453.1 GCA_025355835.1 Chloroflexota bacterium | reverse complement strand
CGTTTCCAGCATGTCGTGCGTAAGTTGCGCGCCGGTGATGTCCAGCACATCGAGCCGTCGCTGCGTCACGAGCGATCCGATCGCGGGCCCGAAGCCAAGCGGTACCGGCGCCCCAGCGACCGAGCAGAACACGACGCGATTACGCTCCAGCATCTTGTTCCACAAATCGATCGCCGTGCTGAGCCGCCGAGGCTGGCCGCCGGTCCGCCCCAGCGCCTCGATGAACGAGCGCAGCGTGGCGTCGGGATCCGGCGCGAACCGCGTGATCGGCGTGTGGAAGTAGTCCTGCTTCTCCATGACGGGAAGGGTAGCGTGTGGTGGCGCTATGCGTAACGCAGCGGCTTGGATGTGTAGTGGCGTGGATGGCTCCCCGCCACACACCACGTAGTTCTCAACGATAGTACGGCGAGAGGTTGGCCAGCGTGCACTTCGCGATGCCTAGTGCGGCAGGCCCACCATCGCGTCGGAACTCAGCGCTACAAGGATCGCGGCGGTCAAACTGAGCACCCACGCAACTCGCATCGAACGCTCGCTCATGCGACGACTCTGCCGAATATCGCGAGGCCGACGACACCAGCGATGATCGCAACGGTCAGACCCAGCACCCACATTTGCTTCATCGAGGTGTCGTTCATCGTGCCCTTCTACATTGCCGCCGCGCGCCCGGTCGAGGCCGGCGCCCGGCCTTCGCCCGGCGTGAATAGCAGCCACAGCCCCGCGATCAGCAGCCAGATTGTGCTCATGAACATGCCCGAAATCAGAATCCACCACTGGAGGTTGGCTCCAGCAGCTTGCGCGATAAGTGAGCCGCCGATGATCGCGGCACTCATCACCGGGATGCCGATGAGCCATCGCGGCACCAGTCCCTCTCGCCCCGCGAGGATGGCCATGGTGTAGATGCTCAGCACCAGCGCGATGAACGCCGCGCCGACCGTGTTGTCGGTCGCCACGGCGAAGCCTCGCGCCGTGACCAGCACCTGCTCCTGGTGCGCGCCACTCGATGTCACGTACTCCTTCGCCAGTTCGACGAAGACGAGCTGCAGCGCCCCGGCGATCAGCGCCAGCACACCGGCACCAGCGATGCCAAACGCCGCCATCGCGGACAGCATCGGCGATCGGTCCTTCAGGTTCGTGTAGAGCAGAGCGGCGGCGGCGATCAGCGCGACGCCCGTCAGCGCACGAAAGAACGCGTTGCCGTTGTGCGCGGCGTTGCCCAAGCCCGCCAGACGGCGCAGCTCGCTATCGAAGCCCTCGCGGCCGGTGTCGTAGCCGCTGATCGACGTTGTGATCATCAGCAGCACGACCATCGCCAGCAGCAATCCCCCTACGACACGCTCGAACGGAATCTTGATGTTCATCTTCGGGCCCTCCACATTCACTCTCCAGAGCAGGTCTGCCGGTGCGCCGCGCACAATGCGGCTGAATACGCTCCCTAAGAACCTCCACGCGGGGCGCCCCTCGGTGACGATGTCGCGGTGTTGCTCCCACACGTCGGATGCGATCTCGGCGCGGCGCGCATCTCGCACTTGGGCGGCGAGTCCCAGCGTGTATGCCGCCGTCCAGTAGCGAGCTACTCGATACGCCACTATCGCGATGCCGCTCGTGTCACCGCCGGTTGCGATGCTGCTCATGACGCCGCCAGTCCCCGCTTGAGGGCCTTCGCCGGCTGCTTCGCCGACTCCCTTACGGCCTGTATCGCCGCCTCGCCTTCTGCGGTCACGCGATACATCCGCCTGCGCGGGCGCTCCTCGGCCGCCGCAATCTCCGGGTCCTCCCACCGTGACGCCAATAGCCCGCGAATCTCGAGGCGCTCCAGCGCCCGGTACAGCGTGCCGTGGGCCGTGAGGCTGCGAGCCCCTTCCTGGTCCCGTATCTCCCGCGCAATGGCGTACCCGTGGAATTCTGGGTCGCTCCCGGGGAGCAGCGCCATTCCCACCTGAAGGATGGCGATCTCGATCGATAGCAGTGTTCCGGCTTTTCGTCTCATGCCAGTGATTATGCGGGACGAGGGGGCGGCGCGTCAATAGGCAGATATATGCTTATACGGCGAACCTTGACGCAGTACCCACCGAGTCCGCCTACGTGGCGTAGCAACTCGAGCAATTCGCGGTGCGTTGAGCGAGCACACAACACGACCCGGTTGCGCTCCAGCATCTTGTTCCACAGATCGATCGCCGTGCTGATGCGCCTCGGCCGCCCGCCGATCCGCCCCAGCGCCTCGATGAACGAGCGCAGCGATACGTCCGGATCCGGCGCGAACCGCGTGATCGGCGTGTGAAAGCAGTCCTGCTTCTCCATTGCGGGAAGGGTCGCGAGTGGTGGCGCTATGCGTAACGGACTGCGCTACCTCGTTCGTCGTCGCTTGGCACGCAGCGCATACGCCAACGTGGATGCGATCAAGAACGCGACTGCGCTCACCTCGGCCAGGTACGCAACCACAGGTGCACCAGATGCCTGTCGCGACGCGGCGCCAACAGCACCCACGTCGGGGGCTTCCGCCACACCACCCACACTCGGGGGCGGCGGAGGCGTGGGTGTCGAAACCGGCTGCGTGAGATTCGAGCATGCGCCGGTGCCGGAGCCGGCCACGCCAATGTAGATGTTCTCGGTGCACCCCAACACAAACCGCGTACCGCTAGGCGCATTGATCGTGCTGTCACAGGCGTCGCCCAGGCCGTCGTAGTCCGTGTCGGTCTGCGCCGAGTTCGACGTGCCCTGGCAGTTGTCAAAGCCGTTCGTGATGGCGTCCGCGTCGATGTTCGTATTCTTCACGCCGGGTGCGGGGTCGCACGCGTCACCCACGAGGTCGCCATCCGTGTCCACTTGCGTGACGTTCGCCGTGACCGGGCAGTTGTCCGTCGCGTTGCTGTAGCCGTCGTTGTCCGAGTCCCATTCGCTCGCGAGCACCGCAAGCAGCTGGTAGATGCCCGGCGTCGACGGGTTCGTGAGCACGGGCTGACCACTGGTCGTCGCCGTGCCTTGAATCGTAAGCGTGAACGTGAACGGCGTGCACATCAACTCTGTCGTCAGTGCCGGGGCCGTTGTCGTATCGCCGACAATCACGATCAGTTGGTGTCGGTTGTCGGGCGGCGGGAGCTGATCGACGAGGATGTTGATCGGCACGGCTGCGTTCGCGAGTCCCGCGATCGTATCAGTGCCCTGGTAGCGTGCTTTGTGCGTGCCGGGTGCGAGGGTCTTCAGGAAGTTCGGGTACGACGGCGAGTTGAGGTTCGTCGTCGCATCGAAGAGGTCCGGGATATAGTCCGCGACGGTGGCGCACGGCCCGCCCAGGTTCGACGCGGTAAACGTGCCGTTGACGCTGCCGACCTGCAAGCCATCTGTGACGCCCGCGTCCGCCGCGACTGTCCAACCAGCCGGAAGAATGAGCGCGATGCCCTGGGGCAGCAGATCGCCTAGCGGCAGATCGACGGAGAAGGTCAGCGTGCCCGCAACGCCGGGGGTTGTCGGGCTATCGACGGCCGAAACGGTCGGGTTGAACGTGCCCGCCGGAGCGGTACCGGTGTACGGCAACGCCGGTGCGGGGAGCATCGGCAAACAGAGAAATCCCAGCGTCGACGCCGGGATAACGACCAACACGAGCACGCGCAGCAGTCTTCTCATCCACTCCTCGGTGCTCCCCCCGGTATGGATACACCCCGCCCGGCTTCGCAGTAAAGCCGGACGGGGTGCCTATCGTCGGTCTGCGTCAAGTTCGGGCTATGGGCATGGGCCGACGTGGGTAGGAGTCGGCGTAGCGCCATTGACGCCGAGCGTACAGCCGATGATCTGATCACCAAAGCTGGGACCCTGGGGCGGGTTGTCGATCGCATCCACGACGAGGACGAAATTGAAGGTCCTGGTCGCAAACGGTGTGACAACGACGATCTTGCCCGTGCAGGTGATGGTGACGTTCGGCGCCGCCGAACTGTCGACCGTGCAGTTAATCAGGCGCGCCGCCTCCGCGTGGCCCTTGTGCCCGAACGTGTTGTAGGTGCCGAACGCAACGATCGCCAGCACCAGCGCCGCTGTGCTTACCAACATAATTCTCTTGAACATCGCTGGACCTCCCATTACCTGGTGCACCGGCGCGTCGCCGAAGCTTGTTGACCCTTACCTATCGTCCGTTCGTCTGTTTGCCCGACGGAAGGCGGCGACTCCGCCTCCCCCAAGAAGTATCGCCGCGGCCGCGGCCAAGACGGGAACCCACCAAGTCATTCCGTCGCCGCCGGGGCTCCCGGAGCCTGTCGGCGGCACTTCTACTTTTGATAACGTCCCCTGCGTCGGTTTCGTTGAAGGCGTCTGTGAGATGAGCACTGCGGAGGTTGGCGCCGCAGTTTCAGCCGACGTCGCTCCGCTAGGCGCGGCAGCCGGCGTACTCGAAGGCGCGGGCGTCGACGTGCGTCCGGCCGGCAGCGTAGGTGTCACCGGCGGTACGGGAGTGTCCGTGGTGGCGGCGACCTGGGCGGGCGCTCCGATGGTAACCGTGCTGCCGGTGAGTGTGCTAGCGATCGTACTAGACTCCGACGTTCCCTTGAGGCTCGATCCTCCGAGATTGATCGCCGTCGACCCGGGTGACTTCGCGTGGAAAACCGCGCTGGCGAGTGCGCCGGACGGGGAAACCCCCGGTCCGAAGGCGAGGATTGGCGTGCAATCGGCTGAAGCGGTGCCGGCGGCGTTATCTATGCCGAGCGTCTCGCAAAAGGCCACGACGTTGCCGCCCTTCGCAGCTAGCCATCCGGAGTCCACGAGGGATGTCAGTGAGAGGACGGCGGGATCCCATGTGAGCGCGACAACGTAGCCCCCCAAGCCGGGCTGGGCCGGAACGTTCGCGACGGTGATATCCAGCGCCACGTCATCGCCCACTGTTGCGCTGACGGCCGATGGTGACACCGACACGCTCGCCGGACCGACGGCGAACGCCGTCCGTTGCGTGATGGTGAAGGCGGAGATCAGTGCGATGGTGACGATGAGTACGCGTGACGGTCGATGTGACATGAGGGACGGAGCGTTTCGTTGCTAGTTGGCTCCGGTCTTCGCCTCCGTCGACGTCACGAGGTACTGCGCAAACTGATCCATCTGGTCGGAGTCTACATTGCTGGCGCTGCCGGCCGCGCCGTACTGCTGGCCCAGCATCTCCAACACCGCGCTCACCGCCACCCGCTGCTCTTCCTGCTGCGAGGGCTCGTACCAGGTCCGGGCCGCGCCCAGTATCGCCGGCATCGTGATCGCGGCTGCTACTGCCACACCCGCCACGATTCCAGACGCCCAACCCAGGCGCCTGCGCGCGCGGCGCCGTTCCTCGGCGAGCCCCTGCTCGACGCGGCGCCAGACGCGGTGCTTCGCCAATTCGCTCCCGGCGTTGAGCGCCCGAAACGCCTCGGCAGCACGGCTTCGAGGTGGTTGCTCGTTTGTCGTCACGGCGATTGCTCCATGGCGGCGCGTACCGCTTTGATCCCGTGGTGAAGAAGCGACCGTACGGTGCCCTCGGGCTTGCCCATCGCTTCCGCCGTCTGCCGCGTCGACAGCCCTGCGGCCAGTCGAAGCACGATTGCGTCTCTTTGGGCGCCGGGCAATGTGCGCAGCGCACGGGCGAGATCCATCACGGAATCTGTGGTCTCTAAAGGATCATAACGCCCGCCAGGCTCACTTTGTTGAGCGTCGAGCGAAATCGGTGCGATTCGCCGGCGGGCCCGCCGATAGTGGTCGGCGACCTCGTTGCGGGCGATTCGAAACAGCCACGCGGTCACCGGCTTCGACTCGTCCTGGAATCGAAAGCCTCCGATGCCACGAAGCGCCTTGACAAACACCTCAGCGGCGAGATCCTCGGCGTCCTCACGACGGCCGACTGACGCGAGGATGTAGCGATAGACGGGCGCGAAGAACCGTCCGTAAAACGAGGCGAGAGCTGCGTCCTGTCCCGCCTGGCAGGCGAGGACGAGCGCGCGCTCATCGCTCAGAACATCAATGACGATAGCCATGCTGCGTCCTCACGGCTCCCCGCCCTTTAGCTCACGACGTTAGACGCGATCGCGACTCCCGTCAAGGGGCCTTGTGTGATATCTTCGGCCAGTCACGTCAAGGAGGGGCGTCGCGGCCGGTAAGTCGACCGCCGGTTAGCCTACACGACGTACTGGTCGAGGATCTTCTTCGCCGCCGTCAAGGAGAGGATGTCGTTCGAGCCGTCCTCGATCATTGATGCGCGCGCGTCGCGGAAGAGCTTCTCGATCAGCAGCTCCTTCGTCAGCCCGTAGCCGCCGTGGAGTTGCAGCGCGTCGCTCGCGACCTCGAACGCCGCCGTCGTGCAGTAGACCTTCGACGTGATCGAGTACTGGGTGCCGGGCGGGAAC
>JANXYW010000394.1 GCA_025355835.1 Chloroflexota bacterium | reverse complement strand
CGACAGGCTTGCGGCGACAAAGACGAGAAGCAGAAGAAGGCGGCGCGCCACATGCGGAAAGACGTCCGAGGTTTCGCGGGACGGTCGTTGGAACTGAGGTTCTTCCGCTCGCAGCTCAAATGACATCACGTAAGCGCCTCGACCGCTCGACCAAAGATCCACGCCGAGATGTTCTTCAAGGTGCTCCCAGATCGTCACTGCTCGGCAATGCCTCGAAGATCCGCATCAGACTATGGTCCCGGACTACGACTCGACCGTAATCGATGTCAATACCGATGTTCCAGCAATGACAATTCATAGAGTCCTGGGGGAGAGACGGCATGACGTAGCCACATTGCAAACACTCGTAGTAGAGCGCGGAGCCTGCCGGGTAACCAGCTTTCGGATCGTAATCAACGTAGCGTCGCCGTCCTGTTGCGTAATCCGTCATGGCAATGCTCGCAAGAATCCGCGATCGAGGAGATCCTGTATAGACGTACCCAACTCGTATTGCACCCCGCCGCCTGGTTGGCCGAACCACCCGGCCACCTTGCCGGCACTCACTTCAATCGCCTGTATGACTTCGTAGGTGCCCAATGGTCGATTCTCGACACCGTACGGGAGAGACCTCGCCCATGTCGGCGTGCCGGCTGGCGAAGCGAACCGTCCAGCGGTGTTGCCGAAGCGGTCGATGATAGAACCGGGGCTGAGTGTAACCTGTTCCACATTTCCCCAGAATCCAGCGTTCGGCGGATAATAGGATTGTACCGCCCGAGACTCCACTGCTTCGCCGGTCAGTCCGTCGAACGCCGTACCGAGACCTGCACCGACCATGCCAGCCGCACAACCGAGTAGGCCACTATGGACTTCGCTGTGGACCGTAAATTTGCGTCCGCTGAGGACATGCATCGCGAAGTCTGCGCCAACGTTGATCGCCGCTCCGCCGACGCAACCACCTATGAACTGGCCCCCGGAAGGATCCGTGTAGTCCACCGGATCGTTGCCGGCGTAGCTGTAGAGGTTCGTGCTCCCGCCGCCGAATTCCAGCGGGTCTTCGCTGATGAACCGCCCGAGCGCAGGGCGACGCACTCGCGTCGGTTAACGTCGATGTCGTAGGCATTGCTTATTCGGAGCTCGGCGAGCAGGGAGTCCGCAATGAACTCTCACGCTTGGACGGCGTGCTTGTCTGGGTCGACCCGCTCACCGACGGGCGAGTTCGGCCGCACCTTCGGTCAGGACCAGTTGCAAGCGCTTCCCCCTTTACTTCCGTGCGATGTCGAGTGGCCGCGAGTAGAGCGGATCGCCGAGCTTGTTGAGGGCGTCGGCGATACCTGATGCGATGTCGTCCGCACTAGTTCGCGCTTCGTCGAACGTAACCAGGATCCGCGGTGGGTCCTCCGAGAGCCTCCGATCGACTCCCCGTATTCCGTCGACCTGGGCCAGGGCGTCGATCACGGACGTCGCGCAGTAGCTCTCGTCGCAGCGCAGGCTCTTGGAGCGCAGATCGACGGCGTCCTTGCTCGACGGCCTAACCTCGAGCGTGTGGTCGCGCGCCACGGTCGTGATGAGGCGGATCTTCGTCGGCGCCTCCGGGCCGTCGGTCCCGGCCGATGCGGCCTGGACGTATTGGTGCATGAGCTCCTTGCTGAGCTGTCCCGTATACACCGCGCGGACGACGCCCTCGCCATCGACGAAGACGCTCTGCGGCAGACCGAAGACGCCGTACGCATCGGCGACAACCAGGGTCGGGTCCATCCCGATACGGAACGCGGGCGCGTCGAGTTCCTTGAGAAAACCCGTCGCCGCCGATGAGTCCTCGCCGGCATTGATCGCGATGATGTTCAGGCGGTCGGCGCCGATGTCCTGTTGCACCGCCTTCAGATCAGGCAGTTCCGCGAGGCAACTCGTGCACCATGTCGCCCAGAAGTTGATGATCGTCGGCTTTCCACGCAGGTCGCTGAGCCGCACGGGCGTGCCGTCGGGGGATTGACCGATGAAGTCACGCGCAAGTGCTCCCTTTCGCACACCGATCTTCGCGCCAGGCACCGACGGAGTGTCTGCCAGCGCGGCCCGGGGCGTGGACGCATCGGTTCCCCGTGGCAGCAGTACATACGCCGCCCCCGCGACGACCGCTAGCACCGGCAGGGCGATCAAGGCTCTTCGCCAATCTATCAGGCCTCGTATCATGCCGGCTCAATCCCATTGTCCGTTGGAGTTCGACCGTCCATGCAGCGCCGCCATTCACTCCGCATCAAGTTCAGCGCGGTGGCCGCGACGACGGCGCCGGGCACGTAGCCGTACACGTCCGCGAAGTACGTCGACACCAGATACGCCGCCAGCAGCAGCGCGATGCCGCCGACAAGCCGTTGCTGCGCGGCGACCCACAGCGCAAGGAGCAGGCAGCCCCAGAGAGCTGGGATCGCGTACCACGACTCGCGGGTGTAGTCGAAGCCGTCGAACACCATCATGTACCACATGATGCCGGAGGCAAGCGCGGCGCCGGTGAACGCCGCCCCCACGACCGCAACAACGGACACTCGTTCGCTACTCAGCCCCTGCCGAAGATCCGGGACAACAAGCCCGATTGGCGGACGTTGGGTTCGTTCACGACCACGGCGCTCGACGGCGGCGCATATCGGTCGAGGTAGACGCGCAGTTGCGATTCGGACTGGTAGCCGCCCGTCCGCGTCACCAGCTTGCCTTCCCTGAACAGCATCAGCGCAGGGATGCTGGAGATGCGCATGCGCCGCGCCGTCTCCGTGTTGCCATCGGTATTCAGCTTGGCGAACGCCACGCGTCCCGCGTACTCCTTCGCGAGGCGCTCGACGACCGGCGCGACCGCCTTGCAGGGCCCGCACCAGTCGGCGCAGAAGTCCACGAACAAAAGCTCGTTCTCGGCCACCATCCCGTCGAACGTATCGTCGTAGAGTTCTTCCACCCACTTGCTCATGGTCACTCCTCACGGCTGCCATATGCGCGTCTCCGGCTTGAACGCCGCCCACGCGAACCAGAACGACGTATCGTGGTTCGCAAGTTTCAACGAGGTGCCCGCAAGCGGCCCCGAGCGCGCGACACCAGAGATGTCCCACGCGCTGCGGGTCTCAACGTCGAGGAATGCGTTCCCGCTCGCTTCGAAGGTGAGCAGTCTGTTATCGATCGCGCGCGAGAACACGACGGCGCTGCCGACATCCTTAGAATCGCGAATGTTCGTCCGATCGAGGGGTGAGACCGTTCCCTTACGGTAGAACACGACGATGGGCTGGCGGCCGACGACGTCGTTGACGGCGGGATGATCGGCGAGGCGGCTGAACGGATAGGCCACCGCCTCCGCGCCGAACTGCACCGTGACGACGCGGTCGACCGGATCGAGCCGTTCGTCGAGCTGGCCCGCGAACAGGAAGGGCCTGCTGCCGCTGGCGTCGTACGATCGGTACGGCGTGCGGCCGTAGTCCCTGCTGAATCCGGTATCGCGCGACACGACCTTCCCGTCGGGGTGCGCAGCGCGGAAGTCCGCGAAGGAAATCGTGTTGGAGGCGAGCACGTCCAGGTGTACGCCGGTGAAGGCGCCCGCCACGCCCTCACCGGTGATCTGCTGCCACCACGACTCGGTCTGGCGGTCATACATGACGAGGTCGCTGTTCCGCAGGATGCCCGAGACGCCGAAGTCGAGGATGCGGCCCTGAACCGTCCGATCGAAGACGACCGAGGAGTTGCAGAGCGGGCAATAGGAGACGGCGACCGGCTCGCCGCCCACGACGTCGTTCACCAGCTCGTGCCAGACCAGGATCTGCACCGGGTACGCGCGCGCGTCGCCGTCGACCTCGAGCGTCAGCACCGGCTCGCGGTCGTCGACGAACGTGGCCTCGGCGACGGACACGAACTTCGGGTGGTCGATCGCCGGTATGCCGTCCTTGCCCGGACCGCCGCTCATGAACTCGGTGCCGGCCACCGATGCGCGCGTGAAGTCTGTGCGCCAACCGCTGGCGACGGCGTCGAACGACGAAGCCCGGATGGGCGCGGGCGATCCAGGGGTGGCCAGCGCCGCTGTGTCCCGCGAGCCGCTCGCCCCACCACCGCACGCAGCCGTGACCAGGAATGCTATCGCCATCGCCGCCAGCCCGCGCATCGCTCGCTGCCTCCGCTGCGGCTCATCAGTTGGCGGTACCAGCGGCCAGCCGCGTTTCCGCCAGGAGCTGCTTCATCTCGCCGTAGCGCATGCCGCCGTGCTTCACGACGCGCACGATGCCGTCCTTGTCGATGAGGAAGGTGTGTGGGAGGCCGCTCGGCAGCTTGTAGGCGTTCGTGACGTCTTCGTTCTTGTCAAGTGCGTACTTGAAGTTCTTCAGGCCCAGAGCGGTGGTGAAGTTCTTCGCCGTGCTCTTGCTTTCCATCTGGTTCACGCCGAGGACGACGAAATCATCCGGGTTCTCCCTCGCCAGGCGATCCATGTCCGGCATTTCGGCCTCGCAGGTGGTGCACCAGCTTGCGAAGAAGTTGAGCATCACCGTCTTGCCGTGGAAGTCGCTGAGCTTCACCGCCTTGCCGTCGTAGTCGGCGAGGACGAAGTCGGGCGCCGGACGGCGCTCGCGCGGCGCCGCGCCCTCCACCTTGATGACGCCGGTCTCTATCTTACTCCCGCTCGCGTCGACGGCCGTGTCGGTCGAGAACGGGTCGGCGAAATAGACGATCAATCCGGCAAGAGCGGCCAGGACGCCGGCCGTGACGAACCAGCTCCGATGCCGTTTCAGCCAGCGGCGAACGCGCTTGCCGGCGCTCGGCGGCGGCTGCTTCGCCCCTTGCTTGCCCGACTTGTGCTTCGTTGCGGCCATGCTGCTCACTCCTGGCGGGGAATCAGAC
>JANXYW010000353.1 GCA_025355835.1 Chloroflexota bacterium | reverse complement strand
TGCGGATCGCCGTCGCGCTCACGCGGCCGTCGTGACCGACGAGCGACGCGCCCAGCACTTCCAACTCGAACCCCAACTCGTCGGCGATCTCGGCGACCCGCTGCGGCGTGCCCTCGCGTCCGCGGCCGAACGCGTTGTCCGGCCCCATCAGCAGATATCGCATGTCGAGTGCGCCATGCAGCATCGCCAGGAAGTCGAACGCCGACAGCTCCGCCACCTCCGATGTGAAGGTCAGCGGCGCTACCGTATCGACGCCGGTCGCGCGCAGCAGCTCGATGCGCTCCTCGAGGCTCGTCAGATACGCGACGCGCACATCCGGCCGCAGCACCTGTACCGGCGATGGATGCAGCGTGACCACGCCGCTCGCCAGCCCGCGCGCGATCGCCCGCTCCTTCAGCGCATCGATGAGGTGTCGATGCCCCAAATGCACGCCGTCGAACACGCCCAGCGTGATGGCCGTCGCTCGTCCTGCGGCATAGTGCGAGAGTTCTTCCTTCGCCAGCAGCATGCCGTAAGGGTAGCAGCAGCTTCCAGATCCACGTAGCGGTTAGCCGAGGTGCGGAGGCGGCTGTTCGCGGCATCGTGCCCGTACGACGCGGGCGGGGGCGCCCGCGCTCCATTGCTTCTGCGCACAGTCGGGCATTGTGCGCCATCGTCAGTGGCATCCCGATGAGGTGCGCGCGCCCCAACCCATTCCGTGAAATCCGTGGTTCCCGTCCCCGTCCATGTTCCCCGCCAGCCCCAGTGGTAGACTGATCGCACAGCACGCCACTGACCGACATCGCGAGGCACATGGACACCGAGTACCACCTCGACTACGACGCCATCCTCAAGACCGTGTGCAAAGCGGACGTCATCGCGTTTCGCTTCGTCACGGTGCCGATGCGCCTGCTCATCGACAATCGTTTCACGGAACACGATCCGCCGATGCTCAAACTCGTGCCGCCCGCCGGCAGCGCCGAGGAGCGTTTCAAGAGCTTGAAGAAGCTGCGCCCGCGATTCCGTCTGCCGCAGCGGATCAGCGCCATCTGGTGGCCGCGCTACATCAACGGCGTCGTCGAGAGCGGCATCTGGGACGCGATCGTTCAGCGCAACATCGACAGCGGATTCCCCGCGATCGCGGGGCAGTGCGACGAACTGCTGCGCGAGCTGCGCCGGATGGAGCGGATGGAGATGGTCAACGCCATCGGCGGCGAGGGCTACCGTACGCTCTGGCCCGCCGGCCGCTCGTAGCACGCGGTCGTGGAGCGCGCCGCGTTCATCGCCCTCATCCGCCAGGCACTGCGCGATGTGCCGCCGCCCTTCAACGAACACCTCCGCAAGATCGACATCGTTGTCAAGCGCCGTCCCAGCGCGACGGATCTTCATGAAGCCGATCTTGCTCCCGGCGAATCGATGTATGGCTTCTACCGCGGCATCCCGCTCACCGAGCGCGACGGCGGCTACCAGATGGTCGCGCCCGACGTCATCCACATCTATCAGGAGCCGCTCGAGGAGGATTTCCCGGACGAACGGGAGCTTGTCAAGGAGATTCGCACGACCGTGCTGCACGAGCTGGCGCACTTCTTCGGCATCGATGACGACCGCCTCGAGGAACTCGGGCTCGGCTGAATGAACGGGTCTGCTTGTCATCGACGGCGGCGCGCACCCTTAAGAACGGTCGCATAAGGGGATTTCGGTTTGACCCGGCCAAGGCGCTTCGGTACGCTCGGTGAGACCCCGATCCCGCGCGAACGGACACAAGCGAAGCCAATGCCCGAACTAGGCAAGACGTTATCCCAGGCGAGAGTCGCGCGCGGCCTCACGCTCGAAGACTGCGAACGCGATACGCGCATCTCGAAGCGCTACCTCGACGCGCTCGAACGCGAGGACTGGAAGATCTTCCCGGCGCCCGTATATAGCCGCGCGTTTCTGCGCACATACGCCTCGTACCTCAGCCTCAATCCGGCCGAGTTGATGCGCCTCTTCCAGGCGCAGACGGAAGAGCCCGCGTTCGTGCCGTTGCCCGAAGTGAAGTCGCCGCCGGCAACCGGTTCGATGAACTGGCTGCTCGCCGCCGGCGTCCTCGGCTTCCTCGCTATCGCCGGCCTCTTCCTCTACTTCTCGACTGGCAGCGGCGGTGGAACCAAAGTCTCGAGCAACGCCAAGCCCGTGCCGACGATCAGGCGCGAAGGCCAGGGCGGCGGACCCGCTGCCGCAGTCGGCCGTCCCGTCGGCGAAATCAAAAAGGGCACCGTCCCCGACCTCACCGCCGTCCGCATCGACGATGCCCTCACCGCCCTCACGCAGGCGGGCCTCAGCTACGTCGTCGTCGAAACCGACAAAGCGAAGGGCACGCCCGGCGTCGTGACGTCGCAGGATCCCGCCCCTGGCACGAAGGGCGGCGCGAGTACCTCCGTCACCCTCGTCGTTCCCCGCAGCTAGTTCATACGATCGGCGGTTTAGCCTCCATCTACTCAACGGCGTGAGCCGAACGCTTGCGTGTCACCTGGCCGTACGTTCTATGACGTTCGTTCGCGCGATAGATGACATTGAATTGCAGTTTCGTGTTTTCGCTGGCCGGAGCTCTCGTCGTGTGCTCTCGATTCGCACTGGATGCTGAGCGGGTTGGCGGCCGTACGCGTGAATTGTGCGACGGCGGTTGGGCGAACACCAAGCGGCGGGGTGCACCGCGAGAAGCGAGTCAGTCGGGCCGTCCTCGCGCGGTGCTGGTTCGGCGATTCGACGGAGCTGAAGCTGCGCGGGTACTCGAGGTCCGTCCCCGGACCGCCCGCCAACATCTTCCCCCGACGACTGAAGGCCGACGACCGATTCGGCGGAGCTGAAGCTGCGCGGGGTACTCGAGCTCCGTCCCCGGACCGCCCGCCAACATCGTCCCCCGACGACTGAAGGCCGACGACCGATTCGGCGGAGCTTCAGCTCCGCGGGCAGTCGAGCTCCGTCCCCGGACCGCACGCCGACGTCGTCCCCCGACGACTGAAGACCGACGACCGATTCGGCGGAGCTGAAGCTCCGCGGGTACCCGAGTTCCTCCCCCGACCGCACGCCGACGTCGTCGCCCGACGACTGAAGACCGACGACCGATTCGGCGGAGCTTCAGCTCCGCGGGTACTCGAGGTCCGTCCCCGGACCGCCCGCCAACATCGTCCCCCGACGACTGAAGACCGACGACCGACGACCGACACCAATCAGCTACCATAATCATCATGCGGTACCACATCGTCACACTCGGCTGCGCGAAGAACGTCGCGGATAGCGAACGCATCACGCGCGTGCTTGGCGATGGCGCGCACCTCGAAGTGCCGCAGCCCGCCGCTGCGGACGTCATCATCGTTAACACCTGCGGCTTCATCGACGCCTCGAAAGAGGAGTCCGTGAACACGATTCTCGAACTTGCGTCCCACAAGCGCCCCGGTCAGCAGCTCGTCGTCGCCGGCTGCCTGACCGCGCTGCACGGGGCGGAACTCCAGGCCGAAGTGCCGGAGATCGATGCCGTCTTCGGCGCGGAAGACTGGAACGGCATCGGTGCCTACGCGCAGACGATCGTTCCGATTACGCTCGAGTCGCCGCCGTTCGATATTCCCGAAACCACGACCATCCGCCGGCGACCCAGCGCCTATCTCAAGATCTCCGACGGCTGCAACGCGCCCTGCACGTTCTGCATCATCCCGAAGATGAAGGGGAAGCTGCACAGCTCGCCGGCCGACGAGATCGTCGCTGAAGCGCAGCGGCTCGCCGCCGAGGGCGTGCGCGAGATCGTGCTCGTGGCGCAAGACAGCACCGACTACGGCCGCGATCTCGGTATGCGCGACGCGCTGCCCGATCTGCTCGAACGCCTGGCCGCCGAAGTGCCCGACGTGCCGTGGCTCCGCATCATGTACGCCTACCCCGGGCACGTTTCACCGCGCCTCGCCGAGACGATGGCGCGCCTCCCGAACGTCGCGCGCTACATCGATATCCCGCTGCAGCACGGTGCCGAAAGCGTCCTCCGCCGCATGAAGCGCCCCAGCAACACGACGATGGTGCGCGAGATGTTCGCGACGCTGCGCGCCGCCATGCCCGACATCGCCATCCGCACGACGTTCATCGTCGGCTACCCCGGCGAGACCGAAGCCGAGTTCGGCGAGTTGCTCGCGTTCGTGCGAGAGATGGCGTTCGACCACGTCGGCTGCTTCACGTTCTCGCCGCAATCGGAATCGCCCGCCGCGCACGAGCCGGATCCGGTGCCGGAGCGCGTGAAAAAGCGCCGACAACGCCAGCTGATGGAGGTCGCGCAGCAAGTCTCGCTGATCAAGAACCGCGACATGGTCGGCCGCGAAATCGACGTCCTCGTCGAATCGACGAGCGTGCCGCGCGAAGGCTACGGCACCGGCTTCGTCGTAGGCCGCTCCTACCGAGACGCTCCCGAAGTCGACGGCCTCGTGCTACTCGAAGGCGACTTCGCTCCGGGCGACTTCGTGCGGGCGAAGGTCACGCAAGCGCTTGCGTACGATCTTGTGGCAACGCCAGTTGCGGTGCCAGTCACGGCGGCCGTTGCCGGTGTCGGCGCGCCGGGCGTCGGTTAGAAACGGCAAGCATCCAGCAGGCCGTGGCGGAGTAAATTCGCCCCATACACCTCAGGAGCGGGGATCAGTCGGCCCTCATGCGATCCAGCGAGTATTAGTGCATCGTCGGTTTAGTACGGTTGGCATCTGTGCAGGTCAGCATGCTCGACCGCCAGGGCTCGGAGCCGCATGTTCTCGCCGGAAGCGGGCGCGCTCATCAAGTTCAAAAAGGCCTGATTGCTTGGATACCAAATGCCGAGCGCTTCATCGATGGCTTGGTTACCCACGACCTGCCCCAAGACAGTTGTTCGCCATAGAATTTTCCCGCCAACCTGTAACAGCAGCGTGGCGAGCACCGACATATAGTCTCTGTACAGCTGACCTTCTGGGTAGTGTGCCTCGGACCTGTACCTGTTGAGATTGAGCATGAATACGGGGCCATCAGCTGCGCTCTGTGCAATTCGTGTGATGACGTCAACTTCGGCTGTATTTGTGCTGGGCAAATCTGCCATGACAGAACCTTCTTTGGACTGGTTGATATGTACGTGTAGGAGGGCCCCACGACCTCATCTGAGCGATTTCCTGACGCGACAGCACAAGGCCATGCGCGGAAACAGCCGGTAGTGATCTGACGAGAGGATTGTAGAGCGGCCGCGGCGAGGGGTCGAATCGAAGCCATGAGAATCCCTTAGGACTTCGCCTTCTTGTTGGAAGGCTTCGACTTGCCGGAACTGTTGAGGGCGATCGCTTCGCGAACGAGGGCCTTGAAGGCGGACGCGTCCACTGCTTCTCCTTCGGGGATGTCGATCGCGCGGCGTACGTTCCCGTCGAGGCTCGAGTTGAAGAGCCGGGCCGGATCCTGCAGCGACGCGCCCTTGGCGAAGGTGAGCTTCACGACCTTCTTGTAAGATTCGCCCGTGCAGATGATGCCGTCGTGCGACCAAATCGGAGTGCCCATCCACTTCCACTCCTCGACGACGTCCGGGTCGGCTTCCTTGATCAGCTTGCGCATTCTGCTGAGGGTCTTCCCGCGCCAGTCCCCAAGGTCGGCGATTCTCTTGGAGATGAGTTCCGATGCCGACTCGCCTTCGCTCGCGCTCGACTTTTTCATGTTCCCATCCACTACTCCCGATCGTCCATGCCGATCACGTCCGACTCCACATCCACGACCTCAGCGTCCAGCCGCGACTCGCGCACGAACGACACGATCTCGTCGAGCATCTCTTCGCAATGCCGGTGCGTGTTCGTCACGCACGCGACGCCGATCGTCGCGATCTGCCACAGATCGTTGTCGCCAACTTCCGCCACCGAGACCTGGAACTTGTTGCGGATGCGCTGGCTCAGGCTCCGCACGACCTGGCGCTTGTCCTTCAGCGATCCGCTATCGGGCAGGCGCAGCGTGAAACGCAGGATGCCCGCGTTCACATGATCGCCTCTTCGCCCTCATCGATCGGCTGCTCCGTCAGCGGCAGCGGCGGCATGTCCTCCGGCTTCTCCAGCCCGAAATACTCGAGAAAGCGCACCGTCGTCCCGAACAGCACCGGCCGCCCGACGACCGGCGCCCGTCCGATCTCCTCGACCAGCTCGCGCGCCATCAGCGTTCGTATCGGACCGTCGCAGTCGACGCCGCGCACCGACTCGATGCCCGTGCGCGTGATCGGCTGCCGGTACGCGATGATCGCCAGGGTTTCGAGCGATGCGTTCGTCAGCGGCGGATGCTCGAGACCCAGGAATCGCGCGACGTACGACGCCGTGCGCGGCGCCGACACGAGTTGCACGACATCGCCTGTCCGCTGCAACCGCACGCCGCGATCGCGCAGCGCCTCGGCCAGCTCCAACAGCGCGTCCGACACGTCGTGCTTCGCCGCGTTTACCGTCCGTGACAGCGCGCCGATCTCTATCGGCGAGTCGGCGACGAACAACACCGCTTCCAGTACGTTGCACAACTCCTCGCGCGCGGGCGGTTCGATCAGCTTCGGTTTCTGGCGCCTCAGGTGTGCGGGGGCGCTATCCTCGTTCGTCAATGTTCCCCTCGGGATCCGCCGGCCGTTCCCAACCGGATGCTCGCTGCGCCGCCGATGCGGCCGCCTCTCCGTCCAAGCGTAGCTCGCGATAGTGCAGTCGCGCACGCGGCATCGTGGCCAT
>JANXYW010000350.1 GCA_025355835.1 Chloroflexota bacterium | reverse complement strand
TTGGCCACGCCCGATCTCGCGCCGCAATCACTGTGTAGGGGTGGGGCTCGCCCCACCCGGCACGCGGTAGCGTGAACCAGCGGCAGGCCTAACCGATCGCCGCGCGTAACGCAGCCGCGAGCTCGTCCAGCTCCGCCCGCGTCGGCATCTCGGGACTCGCATCGTACATGCGCAGCAACCCATCGCCGGAATGGCGCGGCAACACGTGCATGTGGAGGTGGAACACCTCTTGCCCCGCAGCCTCACCGTTCGACTGGAAGATGTTCATCCCGTCCGGCGCGAGCGCCGCCTGCACCGCGCGGGCAACGCGCGCCACCGTGGACATCATCGCCGCGCCGGTCGCATCGTCCAGCGCCAGTATGTCGCGCACGTGCGTCTTCGGCACGATGAGGACGTGCCCACGATTCGGCTGGCGCATATCCATGAACGCCATCGTCAGCGCATCGTCATAGACGATGCTGGCCGCCGCGGTTCCCGCGACAATTCGACAAAAGATGCAGTCCGTCGTCACACCGCGCTACTTCTTCTTCGGCTTCGCCGCGGCCTTCTTCGCAGCCGGCTTCGCCTTCGGCTCGTCGTCGTCGGGCAGCGGCATCGTCTTCGCCAGTACGCGCGACATCTCGACCGCGTCGAACGCCCGCATCGTCACGCTCGTCACGTTGCCTGCGCTGACGACATTCATCATCGCGCCCATCATCGCTTCCTCGGACGGCGCATCGACGATGGCGACCATGTCGTACGACCCCTGCGTCCAGTACACGTCCTTCACGGTGAAGCCGATGCGGGCGTTCTGCTGTCGCACGCGCCCGGCGCGCTTGATGCTCTCGCGGATGTCCTTCGCGCCCTCAGGCGTGAACGTGTAGAGGATGACGTACGTGGCCACGGGATCCCTCCTTCGAGATGTGAAACGCATTCGCAACGTGTTGGCCGATCATACGCCCTCGCGCGCGAGAGTCAAGGGGCGGGCCGGGACCGTTCACCACAGAGGGCACAGCGGTTTGGCTGGGGCGAATGGGAGAGTGGCACAGCCGTCCCCGGCTGTGAGTCTCCCGGCGGGCGGATCCTGGTCGGCGCAGCGTTGACCTCACCTCCGTGCTGCGCACTGGTCCTCTCCGCCCGGCGGAGAGGAGGGCGGACGAGCACAGAGGACACAGAGGTTTGGTTGGGGGAGCGATGCGAGTGGCACAGCCGTCCCCGGCTGTGAGTCTCCCGGCGGGCGGGTCCTGGTCGGCGCAGCGTTGACCTCACGGGCGTTGCGGGTGGGACGTTGCGGGCGTGGCCGCTCGCGCCCCGCGCCATCTCGTCGAAATGCTCTCCTCTCCACGACGTGGAGAGGAGGTGGCCGAAGGCCGGAGGTGAGGTGCCGGTACACGCGCTGGTAGTCGTATCACCCAACCCCAACCCCCTCCGTGCCCTCCGTGCCTCCGTGGTGAATCCGACGACCGACGACCGACGACCGACGACTGACGACAAGCGACCGACCCGCTACACTCGATCATGCCCGGCATCATCAGCAACGAGATCAGCGGCCACATCGGCCTCGTCCGCATGCTGCGGACGGACAAGCACAACGCGTTCAACCGGGAGCTAGACGCAGCCGTCGGTGCCGCGCTGGGCGAGTTCGATGCCGATCCGGATGTCCACGTGACGATTCTGACGGGCTCTGGGACGGCGTTCAGCGCCGGCGCTGACATGAACGAAGCGGTTGCCGCTATCGATGGCAAGGGGCGCAGCGAAGGCATGGCGGCGACGTACGCAGCCGTGGCCTCGTTTCGCAAGCCGCTGATCGCGGCCGTGAACGGCATCTGTTACGGCGGCGGGGCGCTGGTCGCCATCAACTGCGACATCCGCATCGCCTCCGACACCGCGGCGTTTCGATTTCCGGGCGCGGCGTACGGCCTCGTCGTCGGCGGCGCGCAGCTGCCGCGGATCGTCGGCCCGGCGTTCGCGAAGGACCTGCTGTTTACGGGGCGCGTGATCCGCGCCGACGAAGCGCTACGCATCGGCCTCGTCAACAGCGTCGTGCCGTTCGCCGATGTCGAATCGGCAGCGATGGAGATGGCGGCGATGATCGCCGCGAACTCGCCGCCGGCGCTCATCGCGACGAAAGAGACGGTCGACCGCGCGACCAGCGTCGATGAAGGCGCGCAGCACGAAGGCGCGTGGAATCACGACCTGCGCACAACACCGGAGCATCACGAACGATTCCGCGCCGCGGCCGCGCGCGTCGCCAAAGGCAACGCCGGCAAGCCCGATCCCGTGTAGGGGCGCAGCCTGCTGCGCCCGCACTCGATCTGGCAACGAGCGTCGTTACTTGAGAAAGATCGCCGTAAGAAGCGACCATTCCACCGGCGGTTTCAACGAGGAGCACATCATGGGCGGGCGAGTCCCCTGGGAAGCCGACCAAACAGCATCCGCGGCGCGCTCCGACGCGTACGACCTCGAGGCGGCGCTGTCGCTTCGGGCGCAGAAGATGGCGTGGTCGCCGTGGTTCCAGGGCGAACTGCCGCCGCCGCCGAAAGCGCCGATCTTCCTCACGGGCGGCGTGCCCGACCCACCATCGCTCCCCACCGAGGAGCTGATCGTGTGCAACGAACGCGTGCTGCGCCGCGAGGGCGACCAGGCGCTGATGTACGGCGGACCGCAGGGGCCGTCGGGTCTGCGCGAGTGGCTCGCGCTCGACATCAATCGGCGCGAAGGCATCGCGACCGACAAGACGAACTTCGTGCTGACGACCGGCTCGTCGGGCGCGTTCGAAAACGTCTGCGAGACGTTCCTCGACCCCGGAGACGTGATCATC
>JANXYW010000333.1 GCA_025355835.1 Chloroflexota bacterium | reverse complement strand
GTGCGGCGATTGGGCGAGAGAAGCAGATCAAGGGCTGGAGCCGGGCGAAGAAGATTGCACTGGTGGAGTCCATGAATCCGGAGTGGGAGGATCTGAGCGGGGCTTTGTTCGTGACCGCGCAAGATCCTTCGCTTCGCTCTGGATGACAGTACGGGAGAACACAGGCTCGCGTGTATGAGGACGACGAACTACAAACCACAAACGTAAGGACTAACCGCCATGCCTGATCCAGCACTCCTGATCGAACGCGATAGCCACATCGTCACGCTGACGATGAATCGGCCCGAAGTGAAAAACGCCATCAACATGGAGATGCTCTGCCGTCTCGCCGATGCGTGGCAGGTAATCGACGACGATCCGGACATACGCTGTGCGATCCTCACCGGCACGGGCAGCGACTTCTGCGCCGGCGCCGATCTCGACAAGCTCGTCGCGCGATCGATGCAGAACCTGCCGCCCGAGGACGAGTTCGAGGCCCGGATCCGCGCCGACTTCAATGTGATCTTCGATGGCCTCCTCCGCAACCGTCAGCTCAAGAAGCCGCTGATTGCCGCGGTCGAAGGCTACTGCCTCGCCGGCGGCACCGAGATCCTGCAGGCGACCGACATCCGCGTCGCCGGCGAGGGTTCGACGTTCGGCATCACCGAGGCGAAGTGGAGCCTTTACCCGCAAGGCGGCTCGGTCATCCGCCTCCGTCGACAGATCCCGTACACCAAGGCCATGGAGATGCTCCTGACCGCCGACATGTATCCGGCGGAAGAGGCGCTGAGCTTCGGACTCATCGGCCGCGTCGTTCCGAAGGGCCAAGCGCTCGCTGTCGCGCGTCAGCTCGCCGAGAAGGTCGCATCAAACGGCCCCGTCGCCATCCTGAAGATCAAGGAAGCCGTCCAGCGCACTGAGTGCATCCCCGAACAAGACGCGCTCGCGCTCGACCTGCAGATCGGCATGCAAGTGATGTCGACGGAGGACGCGCGCGAGGGTCCGCGCGCCTTCAAGGAAAAGCGCGCGCCCGTATTCAAGGGGAGATGAGCGAGTTTGTGGTTCGTAGTTCGTAGTTTGTAGTTCACGAATGTTGCACTGTGAGGAACGCCTCGTCATCCCGACGACCGACGACCGAAGACCGGAGACTAAACCATGGACTTCCAGCTATCTGAAGAGCACAACATGATGCGCGCGTCCGTCAAGCAGATGCTCTCTACGTACGAGCATCGCAAGAAGGAGTGGCGCGAGATGACGCATCGTGACCACAATTTCAACTACGAGCTGTGGAACGAGTTCGCCAACCTCGGTCTGTTCGGCTGCCTTGTACCGGAGGAGTACGGCGGCAACAACAGCGGGCTCCTCGCGCTCACGCTGGCGTTCGAGGACATCTGCGCGCTTGGCTTCTCGCCCAGCCTGATGCTGGTGACGTGCATGGACACGGCGTGCATCCTCAAGAACGGCAGCGAGGAGATGAAGCGCCGCATCATTCCTGGCGTGCTATCCGGCAAGACGATCCTCGTGTTCGCCGTCACCGAACCGAACGCCGGCAGCAACACCTTCCGCATCGAGACCGTCGCGAAGCGCAACGGCGATTCCTACGTGATGAACGGACAGAAGACCTTCATCACGGGTGTCGAGGTGGCCGACTACATGCTCGTCGTCGCCCGCACGACAACGCGCGATGAAGTCGTCGCGAAGAATCTGCCGAAGTCGCACGGCCTCTCGCTCTTCCTCGTCGACCCGAAGTCGAAGGGCATGACGAAGACGCCGATCCCAACCGTTGCGACAGAAGGCGTGTACCAGTGGCAGCTTTTCTTCGATAACGTTGAGATCCCGGCAGAGAATCTGGTCGGCGTCGAGGATCAGGGCGTGATGGCGATGTTCACCTCGCTCAACCCGGAGCGCATCCTCGTCGGTGGCATCTGCTGCGGCATGGCCGAGCAGGCGATCACGATGGCGGTCAACTACGCCAAGGAGCGCCGCGTCTTCAAGGACACGCCGATCGGCGCGTACCAGGGCGTGCAGCATCCGCTCGCCGAGGCGAAAATCCACCTCGAAGCGTCGCGTTTGATGACGTACCGCGCTGCGTGGGCGTTCGACCAGAACCTCAACCCCGGCATCGTCGGCAACTACGCCAACCAGGCGAAGCTCCTCGCCGCCGACACCGCGCTCGAAGCCGTCGACGCCTCGCTCGAGACGCACGGTGGCATCGGCTTCGCCGAAGAAACCGGCCTCGCCCAACTGTGGAACGGCGCCCGCGTCCTGAAGACGGCGCCGCTGAACCGCGAGATGATCCTGAACTACGTCGCGGAGCAGGATCTCGGATTGCCGCGGAGCTATTGAGCAATGTCATGTGATCGCGACGTAGACAGACGCTGGGTTCACGAACACATTGACGAGCTTGGCGCGTATGACGGGAATTACATTGCCGTCGTCGATTGCCGAGTCGTTATTCATGGCACCAACCTGTCCAAGGTAGTCGATCAGGTCAAGCAACAAGGATTGTCAGCGCCGTTCATCACGCGGATAGGAAATGGCAAGCACATTGACGTATATGAGATTACCGGTGGCGTTGAGGTGCTTTCCGCCTAAGAGCGAAGGCGATCTGCTATGAGCGACGACCAAGATCGGCCAATGATCCGCAACGGCGACGCATGTCCGAAGTGCGGACGATCACTCCGTGTCGGTCGGCTTCAGCGCTTGCGGAGACTGGGTTGGGTACCTCTTGCGCTCGCGAGTGCCCTCACGGCTGGCGGCGTCAGCGGCGGAGGTCCGAACAAAGGCGACGCGGCTAGGCTCGATTTGTTTGATGTGCGCTGTCAGAGCTGCGGCGAGAAAATGTGCGTGGAATTGAAGTCGTGGCCGATACCGCGTATCTAGCGATCTGAGGAGAGCGTCATGCGCACCAAACTTTGCGACCAATTCGGAATCGAATTCCCCATCTTCGCGTTCTCGCACTGTCGCGACGTCGTCGCCGCGGTGTCGAAGGCCGGCGGGTTCGGCGTGCTCGGCGCGCTGGCGTTCTCGCCGGAGCAGCTCCAGATCGAGCTGGCGTGGCTCGACGAGCACATCGACGGCAAGCCGTACGGCGTCGATATCGTCATGCCCGCCAATCTCGCCGAGGGCGCTGCCGACGCTACGAAGTCGCAGCTGGAAGCGATGATCCCGCAGAAGCACCGCGACTTCATCGAGTCGACGCTCGCGAAGTACGGTGTGCCGCCGCTGCCCGAGGGTGTCGCCGGCGCGGAGTCGCTGCTCGGCTGGACGCCGTCCGGCGGGCACTCGCACGTGGATGTCGCGTTGAAGCACGACATCCGTCTGTTGGTCAACGCGCTCGGCCCGCCGCCACCCGATGTTGTCGCGCAGGCGCACCGGCACAACGTGCCCGTCGCCGCGCTGGTCGGCTCGCCCGAACAGGCGTTGAAGCAGGTCGCGGCCGGGGTCGACATCATCGTCGCGTCGGGCACCGAGGCGGGGGGGCACACCGGTGAGATCTCGACGATGGTACTCACGCCGCAGGTGGTCGATGCCGTCGCGCCCGCGCCGGTGCTCGCCGCCGGCGGTATCGCGACGGGCCGCCAGATGGCCGCTGCGCTCGCGCTCGGCGCTGAGGGCGTGTGGACAGGCAGCATGTGGCTCACCGTGAAGGAGAGCGACCTTCAGCCCGCCGTCGTCCAGCGCGTGATGCACGCCTCGTCGCGTGACACCGTCCGCTCGCGCGCGATGACCGGCAAGCCCGCGCGCCAGCTGCGCACGCCGTGGACCGAAGCGTGGGATGGCCCCGAATCTCCCGGCACGCTGCCGATGCCGCTGCAGTTCATGGCGACGGCAGAGGCGTACTCGCGCATGTACCGCGCCGCCGAGGCCGATCCCGATTCGCCGGCCGCGCAGCTCGCGGGTACGCCGATCGGCCAGATCGCCGGCATGCTCAACAGCGTCCGCCCCGCCCGCGATGTCATCTTCGAGATGGTCGAACAGTACGCCGCCGCGATCGAACGGCTCGACGCGCTAGGCAAGTAGGCCGCGCCTCGTGCTCGTCGTGGATGCGATATCATCCCGAGCGATGGCGCGAATCCTCATGCCGGTCCCCGACACAGACTTCGATACGACGGAGGTCGCCGTGCCGTGGCGTCTCGCGACGCGCGCCGGCCACGAAGTAGTATTCGCGACCGAGAAGGGCGACGCGACGCCCGCGTGCGATCCGCTCCTCATGACCGGAGTGATCTTCGGTGCGCTCGGCGCCGCCGACGAGCCGAAGCAGTTCTACCGAGAACTAGTCGCATCGAACGAGTTCAACCACCCCATTGCCTGGGACGCGATCGATCCAGCTGATTACGACGCACTGATCCTGCCGGGCGGTCATGCGCCCGGCATGCGGCAATACCTCGGCTCCGCCACGCTTCAGCGCAAAGTCGCTGCGTTCTGGCAACTCGAGCGCCCTGTCGGCGCGATCTGCCACGGCGTCCTCGTGCTCGCCCGTGCGCGCGACGCCGCCACAGGCGAGAGCGTCCTTCGCAACGCCCGCACGACGTGTCTCCCCAAATACATGGAGCGCAGCGCCTTCCTGTTGACGTTCTGGAGGCGAGGGCGCTACTACCGGACGTACTCGGCGTACGTCGAGGACGAAGTCCGCGCCGCTCTCGCCGATGCCGAGTCGCAGTTCGTCGAAGGCCCGAGAGTGCGCACCAAACGCGGTACGGCGGCCGACGATTCTGCGGCGTTCGTCGTCGAAGACGGCCGCTACGTCTCGGCGCGTTGGCCCGGAGACTCGTACTTGTTTGCGAAGAAGCTGCTCAAGCGCCTCGAGTCATCCACACCGCGAGAATCGGCAACAGCGCCGCGGGAGTCAGCGGCCAGTCCCGTCACGTGAGTAGCGCCCCGCGATGACCATAACCGGTGGCGCTCCGCCAGCCTACGATCCGAAGACACTGCGAAAGGCCACACAATGAAGATCGGCGGACACGTATCGACGGCGGGCGGGTTGCACACGGGGTTCGAGCGCGCTGCCGCCATTGGCGCCGAATGCATCCAGATCTTCGAGTCGGCGCCCCAGCAATGGGGCACGTCTCGCATCGATGACGACGGCGTCAAGATCTTCCGCGAAGCGATGGCCGCATCCGGCATCGAGCCCGTCTTCATCCACGGCAAGTACTTGATGAACCTCGCGAGCGCCGACGCCAAGATCTTCAAGACGTCGGCGAGTACGCTCCGAAGCACGATGAACATCGCCGGCCGCATCGGTGCGCGCGGTGTCATCTTCCACACGGGCAGCCACAAGGGCATGGGGCTGGACGCCGTGCTCGAGCAGATCTGCAGCACCGCGGTAGAGATTCTCGCGGACACGCCCGACGATGTGCTACTGATCTTCGAGAACTCCGCCGGTCAGGGCGGCACGATCGGCAGCAAATTCGAGGAGCTGGGCGAGATGCTGCGCCGCATCGACAGCCCGCGCGCGAGGGTGTGCATCGATACGTGCCACGCCTTCGCCGCCGGCTACGATCTCAGCAACGCGGAGGGCGTGGCGGCCGCTATGACCGAACTCGATGCCACGATCGGC
>JANXYW010000320.1 GCA_025355835.1 Chloroflexota bacterium | reverse complement strand
GGGGACAGGTCTGTCTCCTACGGCGACTCTTCGAGAAGACCTGTCCGTACGGGGGTAGGTCGCGACAGTATAATCCTCCGCGATGTGCCTCCGATTCGTTGACGAACCCATGTTCCCCTCGATACCCTGCCATCGTGAACTCGACACACGCGCACTTGGGAGCCGGACGCAGGCCACGCCGCTAGGACGGCCATTCGGCTTCGTGCACGCTGCGAGCCACGGTCGTACCGGCGACCGTGGCCGTTTTATTTCCGCAACCAGCCAGAACCGAGCACCGCAGCCCGCGCGCCTCACCACCCGAAGGAGCACATCGTGACCACGCAGATCGGCGACCAGTACCTCGTCGAGACCGAGCGCACCGACCCCGAGATCTTCCGCTTGATCAAGGAAGAGGAGCGCTATCAGGTCGACAGCGTCCGGCTCATCCCGTCGGAGAACTACACCTCGCGCGCCGTCATGGAAGCGACGGGATCGGTGCTGGCGAACAAGTACTCGGAGGGTTACCCAGGCAAGCGTTACTACGAGGGCCAACGCGTCGTCGACCAGATCGAGACGCTGGTGCAGGATCGCGCGAAGGCGCTGTTCGGCGTTGAGCACGCGAACGTGCAGCCGTACTCGGGCTCGCCCGCGAACCTCGCTGTGTATTTTGCACTGCTCCAGCCCGGCGACAAGATCATGGGCCTCGCGCTGCCGCACGGCGGTCACCTCACGCACGGCTGGCCCGTCAGCGCGACCGGCCGCTACTACACCGCGGTGCAGTACGAGGTCGATCCGAAGACGCACCTCATCGACTACGACGCTGTGCGCGCGATGGCGAAGGCCGAGCGTCCGCGGATCATCGTCGCGGGTGCGACGGCGTACCCGCGCCAGTACGACTTCGCGAAGTTCGGTGAGATCGCGCGCGAAGTGGACGCCTACTTTCTCGCCGATATCTCGCACATCTCCGGGCTGATCGTCGCCGGGGCGCACCCGGATCCGGCGCCGTACGCGGACGCGGTGATGACGACGACGCACAAGACGCTGCGCGGCCCGCGCGGCGCGATGATCATGTGCAAGGCCGAGCATGCCGAGGCGATCGACAAGGCGGTGTTTCCCGGTTTGCAGGGCGGGCCGCACGAGAACACGATCGCCGGCATCGGCGTCGCGCTGAAGGAGGCGGCGACGGACGAGTTCCGCGCGTACGGCCAGCAGATCGTCGTCAACGCGAAGGCGCTCGCGGGCGAGCTGAAGGAGCGCGGGTTCGACCTGATCACCGGCGGCACCGACAATCACCTGATCCTCATCGACCTTACCGGCAAGAAGGTGATCGGCAAGAAAGCCGCGAAGGCGCTCGACCGGGCGAACATCGTCGGCAACTACAACACGATTCCGTTCGACACGCGGAAGCCGTTCAGCCCGAGCGGCCTGCGCATCGGCACGCCCTCGGTCACGACGCGCGGCATGAAGGAAGACGAGATGCGCCAGATCGGCCGCTGGATGGACGAAGCGATCGCGGCTGTGAAGGACGAGGACGCGCTCGACCGCATCGGCGAAGAAGTGCGCGACTTCTGTCGGCAGTACCCGGCGCCGGGTATGAGTGTGAGTTAGCTGTGGAACCGCACGACTCATGACGACACCGACGATCGGCGTGCTGGCGTTACAGGGCGACTTCGCGGAGCACATCGAGATGCTGCGCTCGCTCGGCGTTGACTCCATCGAGATACGGCTGCCGGCGCAGCTGGCGCGGATCGATGCGCTGATCATCCCCGGTGGCGAGAGCACGACGATCACGCGGCTGCTGGACATCTATGCGCTGCGCGAGCCGATCCAGCAGCTCGGGCTTGACGGGCTGCCGATCTGGGGTACGTGCGCCGGCGCCATCGTGCTGGCGAAAGAAGCTACGGATCTGGATCGGCCGAACCTGGCGCTGATGGACATCACGGTGCGCCGCAACGCCTTCGGGCGTCAGCGCGATAGCTTCGAGGAGGATCTGCGCATCCCGGAGCTGGGTGAAGAGCCGTTCCACGCGGTGTTCATTCGCGCGCCGATCATCGAGCGCGTGGGCGCTGAGGTCGAGGTGTTGGCGACGCTCGCCGACGGCACGATCGTCGCGGCGCGCGAGGGTGCGTTGCTGGCGACGTCGTTCCATCCGGAGTTGACGGGCGATGCGCGGTTCCACGCGATGCTGGCTCGTTGGGTCGTCGGTCGTCGGTCGTAGGTCGCGGGGGCGGGGGACGGGTTCAACACGGAGGACACAGAGAGCACAGAGGTTCTGTTTGGGGGCCGAACGGAGACTCGGCGGTTTTGCGTGGGGCGGTGTTCGTGGGAACGAGCGCGGCGCGGGCTGGAAAGCCCACGCTACAGACACAAGTTCGTAGGTCGGCAGGGGACGGGTTGACCACAGAGGACACAGAGAGCACAGAGGTTCGTTTGGGGGGGCCGAAGGATCGGTGGTTCGCGTGGGGCTGTTCGCGAGAACGAGCGCGGCGCGGGCTGGAAAGCCCACGCTACAGACACAAGTTCGTAGGTCGGCGGGGAAGATTCACCACGGAGGCGCGAAGGACGCGGAGGTCCTATTTGGGCGGCCGAAGGATCGGTGGTTCGCGTGGGGCTGTTCGCGAAAACGAGCACGCGCGGGCTGGAAAGCTCACGCTACAGAAAACAAAGTTCGGTCCGGCACCGCGCCGACCGGTGGCAACCAACCAGGAATTCCCCGGGCGCTCCTTGTCCTCCGTGGTGAGACAGGCGAAGGGCGCTTCGCGCTACAATTAGGGAGGATGCATAGGAGCGCCCAGGCCTGCCGATGAGCCAATCTGCCCGCACGGTTCTTCCTACTGACCTCGTCGCGCTGGTCTCGTACGACGGGCGTG
>JANXYW010000281.1 GCA_025355835.1 Chloroflexota bacterium | reverse complement strand
TCGTCAACAACGCGGGCGGGCCGCCGTTCGGGCGCTTCGAGGCGCACGACGACGACGCGTGGCGGAAGGCGATCGACACGAACCTGATGAGCGTCGTGTGGATGACGCGCGAGGCGCTGCCGCACCTCAAACAGTCCGATCAGGCGCGCATCATCAACATCACGTCGACGGCGGTGAAGGAACCGATCGACGGGCTCGTGCTGTCGAATTCGGTGCGCGCGGCGACGACGGGTCTCGCGAAGACGCTGTCGAAGGAGCTGGGGCCGTCGGGCATCACGGTGAACAACGTCGCGCCCGGCTGGACGCTAACAGACCGTATGCGGCCGATCATCGAGGCGCAGGCGCAATCCGAGGGCCGTCCGTTCAACGACGTGCGCGACGAACGAGCGCGCCGCATCCCGGTGCAGCGCCTCGGCGAGGCGGAGGACGTTGCGGCGATGATCGTCTTCCTCGCGTCGGCGCAAGCGCGGCAGATCACCGGCCAGACGATCACAGTCGATGGCGGCGCGGGCGCGGCGAGCTTGTAACTCGAGGCGTGACGATCCTGCAGGGGCGGACCTGTGTGTCCGCCCTGTTCGTTTCACGATGAAGGCTCGGCGGGCGCACGATGGCCCTCACCTCCGGCCTTCGGCCACCTCCTCTCCCACAAGGGGAGAAGAGGAGCGTTTCGAACCGTTGGGCTTTGGGCGAATTACTGGTGGTATACCGGCACCTCACCCCGGCCTTCGGCCACCCCTCTCCACGACGTGGAGAGGGTCGGATGGAGCACCTCGTCGGAGACGAGCATCGGCCCGGAGTTGAAGCTCCTCCGCTACGATCGATCGTAACGCGGTGCATCGGCAGGCAAACGCGCGCCGCGTAGCGAAGGCCGCTGGCGTGGCGCTCTTCGCGCCCCTTCGTGTCCTTCGTGGCTCCGTCCGAACGCGTCAGGCGTAGCCGTCGGCGGCGGACTCCCAGCCGGGGACGAATTTGCGCCAACCTTCTTCGCTGTTGAGGTACGGGTAGACGACGTAGTAGCTCGTGACGCGCGGTTGGTACGGCTCGGTGAGAAGTTTCATCTTCGCTTCCTGCGGCGTGCGGCCGGCCTTGCGGTGATTGCACGTTTTGCAGGCGGTGACGAGGTTATCCCACGTGTGGCGGCCACCTCGGTAGCGCGGGTTCACGTGATCGAGCGTGAGGTCGCGCTGGCTGTGGCGGCCGCAGTACTGGCATGTGTAGCGGTCGCGGTTGAAGACTTCCCGCCGCGAAAGACGCATCTGCGGACGCGGGCGCTTGATCAGGTGCATCAGGCGGATGACAGATGGCAGCGGGAACGCGCGCGTCGCCGAGCGAAGATGGCCGCGGCCGTGCTCCAGCACCTCCGCCTTACCCCGGTCGACGAGAACGAACGCTCGCGTCGCGTGGCAGACGTTCAGCGGCTCGTAGTTTTGATTGAGGACGAGGACGCTACTCGATGCCATCGCCTTGATTCCAATCGTGCCGAATCATATCAAAGCAGCAAAACTGCGGGCAAGGATCGCCCAGCGGGCGGCGTTGGCTGTACACAGAAGCGACCGAGCGGGTAGAATCGGCATCCGCACGCAACATCCCGGGTTCGTACCCGGTGACAAGAATGAGGAGACGCACATGGCGACGCGAGAAGAAGTGATCAACGGCATATCGATGGTCATCCAGGAGGGCCGCAGGGTTGCGAACGACCTGACGGACGCACAGTGGGAACTCGTTGTGGACATCGACGGCTGGAAAGCGACGGAAGTGCTCGCGCACATCGCCGGCATCGGTGGAATCGTCGTGCCGATGCTTGGCGGGATCGCCGGCGCGCCGGCCGGCACGGACACATTCGCTGCCGTCGACATCAACCAGATCAATGCGGGCATCGTGGCCGCCAGGGCCGGCAAGACGGCGAAGGAACTCGCGGATGAGCTGGACGCCGGGTACCGCGGCGTCATCGAATTCGTGAAGAACGCCCCGGACGACATGCTGGCCAAGCGCGTAACCGTGGCCGGATACAGGGATGTGCCAATCAGCGACATCATGATCCGCATGGTCGTCATGCACGGCCTCGCCCACATCTACAGCGTCTACAGCAGCGTGATGAACGCCGGCTGATGAGCGAGGCAACGATCGCAACAGCGCTCGATGTGTACGCATCCACACCGCCGGCGCTGCGCTCGTTGCTGAGCGAGCTGCCCGAAGCGACCACATCTGCGCCCGCCGACGAAGGCTGGTCGATGCACGATGTCGTCGTGCACCTGACATCGCTCGATCCGTTCTCGATGGTCGGGCGCGTGCGCGCGATCCTTGATCAGGACGATCCGGTGATCCCCGATCTCGACGAGCAGGAAGTGCTCGAAGGGTCGGGTTTGCAATCGAAACCGCTGTCGAAGGTGCTCGATCAGCTCACGCGGCAGCGGGGCGATGCGCTCGTGTGGCTGCGCGAACTGACGCCTACGCAACTCGCTCGTACGGGACGGCACTCGGCGGCGGGTGCGCTCAGTGCCGCCGACATCATCCATCACAAGGCGTGGCACGACCTGCTGCACGTGCGGCAGATCTGCGCGATGCTCTCCGGCCCGCTCGACGCTGGCAGCGGCGCGATGCGCAAGTATCACT
>JANXYW010000273.1 GCA_025355835.1 Chloroflexota bacterium | reverse complement strand
CGCATTTCGAATCGATTACTCATGGGTGCGCCGCTCCTTGCGCTAAATCGTCGAGCCGCCTTTTGCGGCGACGAGGCCCTTCGCGAACTCGATCTCGCCAAGATGGCGATACCCGTGCGTCATGCAGAGCCCGGAGATCGCATTCATGATCGACATCTCACCGAGCGGCTTCACGACGATCTTCCGCTCGCTCTCTTCCAGCGAGAGATTCTTCACGAACTCCTCGGTGTGCCGGAACACATCCAGCATGTATGTGCGGAAGTCGGCGATGCCGTGGATGCGGAAATCGCGCGCCTGGTCGTCCGTGAAGCCCGTACCCTGAGACTTCGCGTCCAGCCCAAACTTCTCCGCCCAGCCGCCTTCGATCCACACCGTCGGCTTGCGCTGGATCACGAACTGGATCGCGTTGTCCTCAGTGCGCACGTAGTGCCAGAGGCAGAACGCCAGATTCTGGTGCCCGCCCGCAGGCACGTGATTAATCTGCTTGTCGTCGAGGTCGACGGTCACGCGCTCGTACAGCCCGTGCATGCCACGAATCTCGCGCTCCATGTAGTCGAACAGTTCGCGTGACATCGCTAACCCGCTTTCTCGGCCGGCGGCACCGACTGGTACGCGCCCAGCGTCGCCTGGTCGCGATACTGCTCCTTGCCCTGCAGCAGCAGGTCGCCGCCGTACATGTCGCAGCAGACGATCGCCGGAAATCCTTCGACCTCCAGCTTCTTGATCGACTCGGTGCCAAGATCCTCGTACGCAACAACGTCGAGCTTCTTCACCGTCTTTGAGAGCAGCGCGCCCGCTCCACCGATCGCGAACAGATACACGGCCTTGTGATCCTGCAGCGACTTCTTGACGATGCTGCCGCGCCCGCCCTTGCCGATGATCACCTTCAGCCCCTGATCGAGGAGCGCCGGCGTAAACGGATCCAACCGCATCGCCGTTGTTGGTCCAGCCGATCCGATGACGTTGCCCGGCCGCGCAGGTGAAGGGCCGACGTAGTAGATGACCTGCCCCTTCACGTCGATCGGCAGAGGCTTGCCCTCGTTGAGCGCCGTGATCATCCGTCGATGCGCGGCGTCACGCGCCGTGTAGATCGTGCCGTAGAAGCGCACGTGGTCGCCGACGCGCAACTGCGCGACATCCTCGTCCGTAAACGGCGGCGTCGCGCGAATCTCACCGTTCTCTTTCGTGATGGGCATCTTGTTCTCCTCGATACGAACGCGTTGTCGCGTGCGCTCAGCCGGTCTTCGCTTCCGCCATCTCGACGTTCACAACCACATTCTCCTGCCCGCCGCGTGCAAGAATCGCCACGACGCCTTCGCTCTCCGACGCATTGATCTCCTGATGCACGAGTCGCGCTGGCACGAAGATGAAGTCGCCCGCTACCGCCTCGGCTTCGTGCTCCAGGCGATCGCCCCAGCGCATCCGCAGGTGCCCGCTCAACACGTAGATCGCGCTCTCCACGTCGCCGTGATGGTGCGCGCCGGAGCGGAATCCCGGCTCGTTCGTGAACTGTCCCATCCAGATGCCGCTCGAACCGCACGTCGCCGCGGAAATGCCTGCAAGGCGCGTCATCCCGGCCGTCTGTCCCGTCGATGCGTCGCGTTCATGCGGTTTGATCACGCGGATCTCATTCATCGCAACGCCTTCTCCAGATCGACCATCTGCCACGGAATGGCCGCGCCCCAATCGGCGCCGCCATTCCAGACCTGCCCGTCCGTTTCGCCGATCATCCGGTACCCGCGCCGTTCATAGAACGGGACCAGCCCGGCCTGCCTCACCGTTTCGAGCCGGATCGCTTTCGCGCCTGCATCTCGGGCGACGGTCTCCGCATGTTCGACGAGGAGCGCCCCCAATCCCGTTTTGTGGCGCGAAACATCCACTGCGAGTAGCCCGAAGTGCGCCGGATCGCTACGCACATCGACCCGAATGCAACCGGCAACCGAGCGGTCGATCTCCGCGATCACCATGCCGTCGATGTCCGCACCAATGTCATGGCGGTCGGTGCGGCGCTTCCCTGGAAAGACGTCGTGCTCGGTGCTGTCGTACGCGGCGTTGATCAGCTGCACCAGCACATCGATGTCGGCCGCCGTTGCGGCGCGCAACCGTACGTCCGTAGCCGTCTGCGCCACGACTACAGCTCCGCTGTCTTCGAGCGCGCGCTGTGGCATTGGAGGTTCACCGCCACCGGCAGCGACGTGATGTGCGTCGGATAGGTCTCGATGTTCACAGCCATCGCCGTGTTGAGTCCACCCACCGCCTGCGGTCCGACGCCGAGCGCATTGACCTTCTCCAGCAATTCGCGCTCGAACTCTGCCGTTTCGGGATCGTCGCTCGCAACTCCCACCGGGCGCACGATGGCGCGTTTCGCGAGGTACATCGCGTACTCAGACGAACCGCCGACTCCCACGCCGACGACGAGCGGCGGACACGGGTTACCACCCGACTCTTCGATCGTATTGAGCACGAACTCCGTGATGCCTTCTTTTCCGCGCAAGGGAAGCATGATCGTGAACTTGCTCATGTTCTCGCAGCCGCCGCCCTTCGGCACGACCGTGATTTTGAAGACATCGCCCGGCACGATTTCCGTGTGGATGACCGCTGGCGTGTTGTTTTTTGTGTTCACGCGCGTCGAGAACGGGTGCGCTACCATCGAGGCACGCAGGTATCCGTCCGTGTAGCCCTTGCCGACGCCGGCGTTAATCGCATCTCGCAACGAGCCACCGACGATGTGAACGTCTTGGCCCACGTCGACCAGTACGACCGTCGTTCCGGTGTCCTGACAGAGCGGGATCAGATCGCGCTTCGAGATGTCGACGTTCTCCAGGATCTCGATCAGTACTTGCTTCGCCAGCGGCGATTTCTCGCTCTTCTCGGCTTTCCGCAGACCCGCGACCACATCGTCCGGAAGGACGTGCGCCGCTGTCTGGCACAGTTCGGAAACGACGCGGCTGATGTCGTCGGCGTTGATCTCGCGCACGCGGGTGCCTGTATCGGTCGTCATCGATCCGCCTCCGTACGGCTACTTCAGCAGCGCGATCAGCGACTTCGTCGCGTCCGCCGCCGCCACAATCTTCGAGCGCTCGTCTTCCGAAACGGGCGTCTCGAACGTCCGCTTGATGCCGCCCGCGCCCAGCTCGCACATCACGCCGCACACGATGTCGTTGATGCCATATTCGCCCTTGCAGAGCACCGCGCTCGGGATGAGTCGGTTCTGGTCGAGTAGGATCGCTTCCACCATCTCGGCGGTGGCGGCCGACGGCGCATAGTACGCACTCGAGACCTTCATCAGCTCGCCGATTTCGGCGCCGCCGCGCATCGTCCGTGCAACGATCGCGTCGATCTTCTCCTGCGACAGCAGCGACGTAAGCGGCAGCCCACCGATGCGCGCCTGTGAGACAACCGGCACCATCGTCGTATCGGTGTGGCCGCCCAGCACGTACGCGTGGATGTCGCGAATCGAAACACCCGTCTCCATCTGAAGGAACGCGCGATAGCGCGCCGTGTCCAGCGCCCCGCCCTGGCCGATGATCCGCTCGCGCGGGAATCCCGACGCCTGCAGCGCGACATGGCACATCGCGTCCATCGGGTTCGCGAAGATAATGATCACCGCGTTCGGCGATGCCTTGGCGGCGTCCGTCACCTTCGCTCGCACGATGTCTGCGTTGCCGTTGAGCAGGTCTTCTCGGCTCATGCCGGGCTTGCGAGGCGCGCCGGCTGTACACACGATGACGTCGGAGCCGGCCGTGTCGCCCCAGCCGTCCGTCGCCGTGATCTTCGTCTCGAACCCCAGCCACGATGCCGATTGCGCCATGTCGAGCGCCTTGCCGTGATGCAGCGTCTGTGCGAACTGCGGGTCGTCCTGGATGACGACGTCAGCGATGCCCTTTTCAACCACACGCTGGGCGATGGCGCCGCCCGTCATGCCGCCGCCGATGACCGTCACTTTCTTCCGAACTGCCAACGCAAACCTCCGTGAAATGACGACGAGCACCGACCGCCGCAGCGTCAACTGCGCTGCGAGTCCGAGCTGCCGAGACGACTCGATGAGCATCTTAATGGTACGCACATTTTGCCAGTAGGGCGAGCGGATAGGTCCGCCACGAAGACTCGCCACACCTGCTCCGTTCCTCTCCCGCAATGCGCGGCGGTTCGAAGCCAACGGCGGCCTCCTCCGACGCGCTGGTGTTGTGCTTTCGATTCAGCTTTAGTTAACGAGACGCGAAGCGTGGTGGCATAGCCGTCCTCGGCTGTGAGTCCGGCGATCGAAGATTCGCCGAGGAGACAGCCGGATCGACGGCGAACAACGTCGCGCTGACCGCAAACCCTCCGCGTGCGAAGCCTCCAGCACGCTAAAGAAGCGTTAGAAAGCACTGCAGTAGCACGGTGTTGAAAACGACTCACGTTCCCGTGGCGCGGGCTTTTCAGCCCGCGTTCTTCGATCAGGAAGTCCCCCGCAATCGACGTGTAAACTCCGTCCGGCGACTTTTTCAACACCCTGCTAGACTGCGCTCGTGACGACGCGGGCCTCCGACACTCCCACCTGGTTTCGCGAGATCTCCAACGCGAGCCTCGTCTCCGGCGAACCGGCTGAAGCCGCGTCCATTTGCCACGACAGCCGTGCCGTACGCCCCGGCTCTGTCTTCGTCGCCGTACTCGGGCTGAACGTCGATGGCCACGCCTTCATCCCGAATGCGATCTCCGCAGGCGCCCGATTCGTCGTCGTTCAGGAGGATCTCCGCGACTCGTGGCACCGCTACCTCACTGAAGATGTGACGTTCGTCGCGGTTCCGGACAGCCGCGTCGCGCTCGCCGAGGCGTCCGCTGGCTTCTACGAGAATCCTGCGCGCTCGATGGCGATGATCGGCGTCACGGGCACCGACGGAAAAACGACAACAACCCATCTCATCGGCCACATCCTGAACCAAACGGGCCATCGCGCCGGCTATCTCAGCAGCGTCGAATTCGCCGCCGGCGGCTTGGTCGAGATGAACGCATCGCACATGACCACGCTCGAGGCACCCGAGATCCAGCGCTACCTCGCGCAGATCCGCGACGCGGGCGACCGAAGCGCCGTGGTCGAAGCGTCATCCATCGGCCTCGACATGCACCGCGTCGACAAGTGCGAGTTCGACGTCGGCGTCTTCACGAACCTCGCGGCGGATCATCTCGATTTCCACGGCAGCATGGCCGAGTACCGGGACGCGAAGGCGATCCTGTTCCGGATGCTCGGTACCTCAGCCGAGAAAGGATTCGCGAAAGCAGCGATCCTCAATGCCGACGACGCGATATCCGCCGATTTGCGCGCCGTGACCATCGCTCCGGTCATTACGTACGCCGTGCGCACGCAGGCGGACATCGTTGGACTCGACATAACACAAGAGGGATTCGGTACGCGCTTCCAGGCCCGCATGTTTGGGGAAGAGCTGCCGGTAACCACGCCGCTACTCGGCGACTACAACGTGTCGAACTGCCTCGCGGCGGCGGCGGCGGCCGTATCGCAGGGCGTCGAATTCGGCGAGGCGCTGGCGGCGGTCGCGAACTTTCCCGGCGTTCCGGGACGTATGGAGCAGATCGATCAGGGCCAGCCGTTCCGGGTCGTCGTAGACATCGCGTCAACGGAGCAATCGATGCGCAACGTGCTGCGGATGCTGCGTCCCGTCACGAAGGGCGATCTCATCGTCATGTTCGGTGCAGCAGGGGAGCGCGACCCCGGCCGCCGACGCGGTATTGCCCGCGCCGTAGCCGAACTGGCCGACTACGCGATCATCACGAACGAAGACCCGCGCGGCGAAGATCCCGAACTCATCCTCGACGAGATCGCGTCGGCGCTGAAGAGCGCGAACTTTGGCCGTAAGTTCGACCGCGAGTTCGACCGGCGCCAGGCGATGAAGAAGGCCCTGAAGCGGGCCGGCAAGGGCGATACGGTCCTGCTCGCGGGCAAAGGCACCGAGCAGTCGATCGTCATAGGTGGCACGCACTGGCCCTGGGACGAACGCCGGATTGCGCGGGAGTTGCTCCAGGATGCGTTCGGAGGCGTATAATCAGTACAACTAGTTCGCGTAAGCAGGTGAACAATTGGACGAAGCAGAGATCAACGCGCTGGCAGCCTATGACGCTGCCCACATCATTCATCCGCAATTTCACGCCGCCGATCACCGCGACGCCGTCATCTACGAGAGCGGCAAAGGCGCGATCCTCACCGATGTCCACGGCAAGCAGTACATCGACGGCCTCTCGTCCCTGTGGAATGTCGCCGCGGGCCACGGTCGCACCGAACTGGCGGAAGCTGCCGCGAAGCAAATGTCGCAGCTCGCGTTCTCAAACAGCTACACCGGCTACGCGAACGTTCCGTCGATCCGGCTGACGGAGCGTCTGCTCGGTCTCGTTTCGCCCAATATGTCGGGCATCTTCTACGCCAACAGCGGGTCCGAGGCGAATGACATGGCCATCAAGGCCGTGCGCTACTTCTGGTTCCTCTCCGGCAAGCCCGAAAAGCTCAAGATCATCTCGCGAGCCGATGCGTACCACGGCGGCACGATGGCCGCGACCGCCGTCACCGGCATGGCGCCGTTCCACAAAGGCTTCGGGCCCGAACCGCCGGGATTCCTCCAGGTTCCGACATGCTACCCGTATCGCTGCCAGTGGTGCGCGAACAAGCCGTCATGCTCGCTCGATTGCGCCGACAACATCGAGGCGACGATCCTGCGCGAAGGCGCCGACACGGTCGCCGCAGTTATTGCGGAGCCCGTGCACGGCGCCGGCGGCGTCATCCCGCCCGATCCCGGCTACTGGCCGCGCCTCCGCGAGATCTGCGATCGCTACAACGTGCTGCTGATCGCGGATGAAGTGATCACCGGCTTCGGACGAACAGGCCGCTGGTTCGCACTCGAACACTGGGGCGTGCAGGCCGATGTCGTGACCTTCGCGAAAGCCGTCACGAGCGCGTACGTTCCGCTCTCGGGGTTCATCGTTTCAAAGTCGATCCACGATGCCATCCTCAACGGCCCCGCCGCCGCGAAGTTCATGATCGGCTGCACGAACGCCGCGCATCCGACCGCGTGCGCAGTCGCGCTGCGTAACCTGCAGATCTTTGACGACGAGCATCTCGTCGAGCGCGCGGAGAAGATGGGGCGGTGCCTGAACGAGGGCATGGCGCGTCTGCTGGAGATGCCGAACGTCGGCAATGTCCGCGGCCTCGGACTAATGGCCGCAGTCGAAGTCGTCGCCGACAAAGCGAGTCGCCAGCCGTTCGCGCCGTCCGATGGCATCGGGCCAAAGCTTGTGCGCGCGATGCGCGAGCGGGGCGTCATTACGCGCGCGAAGGGCGAGAGCATCCTGTTCGCGCCACCACTGATCATAACGAAAGACCAGATCGACACGATGATGAACGTGACCGCCGAAGCTATCGACGAAGTGATGGCAAGCCGTGGCTAGCGCTGGGCGCTCGGGGGAGCGTTATACTGGCGGGACTGGAGGAGCAAGCATGCGTTCGCCCGCAGCGGTCGCGATAGCGCGACCGAACCGGCTCCAATCATTCGCCGAAAAGAACTGGCGTCACTTGGCCGAGCTACTGTTCGTAGTTCCGGCGTACGTGCTGTATCAGTTCGTCCGTGGCGCCGTGCATGGCAAGGCCAGCGCGGCGTACGACAACGCCGCACGCATCATCCACATCGAGCAGCGTCTCGGCATCTTTCGCGAGGCATCGCTGCAGCAATTGATCCTGCCGAAGGCGTGGATCGTTGACTTCTTCAACTATCTCTACATCTGGGGGCACTTGCCCGTGATCATCGCCGTTGCGTTGTGGCTGTACATCCGCCACCGCGACAACTACGCGATGTTCCGCAACGCGTTCCTCATCTCCGGCCTCATCGCGTTGATCGGGTTCAGCACCATGCCCTTGGCGCCGCCGCGATTTATGCCGGAGTTTGGATTCACCGACACGATCGTCCACGCGCAGTCGTACTATGTGTTCCAGAACCCCAAGATCGTCAATCAATACGCAGCCATGCCCAGCCTCCACTTCGGCTGGGATCTGCTGATCGCCATCGCCATCGGCTACAACACGAAGCGGCGGTGGCTACGCGTCGCAGCCGTCTTCATGCCGTTCGTCATGCTCGGCGGCATCGTCATCACAGCGAATCACTACTTCCTGGATGCAGCCGCCGGCGCCATCGTCTCGCTCATGGCCCTTGCCATAGCAATAGGCCTCCGCCGCACGCTCAAGCGCGAAGGCATCTTCGACTTCCTCACCTAGCACAGATCGACGAAGCTCAATCTCTCGTCGTTGGAGCGTCGGCGTTCGCTCCGCGCCATCTAGGGATCGCGCTCGAAACCGGGCCCGGATCACAGCCGCCGCGGCTGTGCTGTTCGTGCGCGGCATCAGGCTCGCTCGACGGTCGCGAACATCAACCGCCATCGTCCTGAGCAAAGCGAAGGACCTTGTTCGGCTCTGCTCTGCAGCCCGTGCGGAGGTCAAAGCAGCATTGACCACTCCTCCAACCTTCGCGCTCCTTCGTGCCCTTCGTGGCTCCCGCGCGTAACTGCTACCGATCCCGATGCCGCATCGCCCGCTGCATATCGCGGTCGGCGTCCCGCTTGGCAATCACCTGGCGCTTGTCGTATTGTTTGCGCCCGCGTACGAGACCGAGCTCGACTTTCGCCTTGCCGTCTTTGAGGTACAGCGTGAGCGGGATGATCGATAGGCCGCGCTCGGCCATGCCGCGGATCCACTCGCGGATCTCGCGTTTGTGCATGAGCAGCTTGCGTGGCCGCGTTGGTTCGTGATTCTGCCAGCTGCCGGCAACATACTGCGCGATGTGCGCGCCGTAGAGCCACATCTCGCCATCGAGCGGGCGCGCGTGCGCTTCGCGGATGTTCGCGCCGCCCGCACGGATCGATTTGATCTCGGTGCCGGTCAACAAGATGCCCGCCTCGACCTTTTCGAGGATCTCGTAGTCGTGAAACGCCTTGCGATTCGCCGCGACCTGTTTGATCTCGGCCATGAGGTGCTAGCCGCTCGTCTTCGTCGGCGTGCCTTGGGGCGTCGGCGATTCGGCGGGCGGCGTCTCCTTCGGCGTCAGGTCTGTGCCGTGCAGGATGTCGATCGCCTTCATGAGCTGCACGTCGCGCCGCAGGTCGATGTCTTCGT
>JANXYW010000266.1 GCA_025355835.1 Chloroflexota bacterium | reverse complement strand
CGGCCGGCATCGACGCGCTCGCGGCGGTTCGAGATGCGGTTGCGGTGGGCGCGCGCGTACTGGCGTTTGGCCGGCACACGGAGCCGGCGACGTTGCGTGCGGCGCGCGATGCGGGAGCAGCGCTTGCGGTACCGCGGTCGCAGTTCATCGATGAATTGCCGCAGCTGTTGGAATCGATGCTGGCGCGACCGAGCGTCGACGGAGCCTAGCGGATCGCCGGTACAACTCGGGCGGTTCGCTGCTATAATTTCGGGAGGTAAGACGCCGATTTTATGACGACAATTCCCGCCACTCGCTACGAAACCGTCATCGGCCTCGAGGTGCATGTACAGCTCCTGACGGAGCGGAAGATGTTCTGCGGCTGTAGCGCCGCATACTCGGATGCACCACCGAACACGCACGTTTGCCCCATCTGTATGGCACTACCCGGCGTGCTTCCGGTGATCAACCGCAAGGCGATCGAATACACCGTCATGACGGCGCTGGCGCTGCACTGCGAGATCCCGGCGTTCTCGAAGTTCGACCGCAAGAACTACCCGTACCCAGACTTGCTGAAGGGTTACCAGATCTCGCAGTTCGACCTGCCGCTGTCGCAGAACGGCTGGATCGAGATTCAAGTCGAGGGCGCGGAGCCGCGGCGGATCGGCGTCACGCGCTGCCATCTCGAAGAGGACACGGCGCGCCTCACGCACAAGAACGACGGCGGCGAAACATATTCGCTCATCGACATGAACCGCTCGGGCGTTCCGCTGATGGAGATCGTCGGTGACCCAGATCTGCGATCGCCCGAAGAAGCGCGCGCGTACCTTGTGAAGCTCCAGCGAATCCTGCGATACATCGGCGTCAGTAAGGCGAACATGGAAGAAGGAAATTTCCGCTGCGATGCTAACATTTCGCTGCGCTCCTTCGGTGAAACAGAGCTCGGCTCCAAGGTCGAAGTAAAGAACATGAACAGCTTCCGGGCGGTGTACAACGCACTGCATTCGGAGGTCATCCGCCAGACCGCTGAGCTCGACGCCGGCCACCGTATCCCGCAAGAAACGCGCGGCTGGATCGAAGCGGACGGCGGCAGCACCGTCAGCCAGCGCTCGAAGGAAGAGGCGCACGACTACCGCTACTTCCCAGAGCCGGATCTCCCCCCCATCACGCTCGACGCTGCGTACGTCGATGCTGTCCGGGCGAAGCTCCCGGAGTTGCCCGACGCAAAGATGGCACGCTTCGAACGCGACTACGGTCTCGCCGCGTACGAAGCGAATCTGCTCACGGAGACCCGCGCCAAAGCGGACTTTTTCGAGCAGGCAGTGGCGCCGGCGAAGCAGAAGGGCGAGGACGCGCGGAGCCGGTACGCGCATCAAATCGCGAACTGGATGGTCGGCGACTTCGTACGGCTGCTCAACGCGTCGTCGCTGGACATCGCCGATTCGAAGGTAAATCCGGTCGATCTCTATGGTATGATCGACTTGATCGAGCAGGGCACAATCTCGGGAAAGATCGCCAAGACAGTATTCGAGGAGATGTTCGCGACCGGAAAGCCGCCCGCCGCGATCATCAGCGATCTCGGACTCGAGCAGATCAGCGGATCCGACGAGATCAGCGGCATCGTAGACGGTGTGCTAGATGCAAACCCGAAAGCCGTCGAGGATTTCCATGCAGGGAAGCAGGAAGCGGTCAAGTTCCTCGTTGGGCAGGCGATGAGGGTGACGCGCGGGCGCGCGAACCCAGAAACCCTGACCGGAATCTTGATCGCGAAGCTGGAAGCGAAGGGTTGAGAATTGCTCATTAGGCTATTCCCTTTCCACCGCACCGTGCTAGACTGGCGGGCGATATGCGTCAGCTGATCAAAGACCCCTCCTTCATCAAATGGTTCTACTTCGGCATGCACATCAAGCGGTGGCTGCTGCTGCTGCTCATCGGCGTCGCCGTCATGGGGCTTGGATTCGGATACTTCCTGCGCCAGGCGTACGGCACATACACGTTCCCAGCCTGGGTCTACTACGCGACGCTGCAGTTCGTACCCCGCATCGTCCGTGGCGCGCTGTTTCTCGTAGCCAGCCTGGGCATCATCGGATTCTCGGTCTGGAAGTTGAACCAGTCGCTGCTATCGGCGTTCATCAAGCCCGAACGCAACGAGAGCATCGTCGACATCATCTACAACCACCGCTACCTGCGCCGCGGCCCGAAGATCGTCGTCATCGGCGGCGGCACTGGGCTCTCGACCCTCCTTCGCGGTTTGAAGGAGTACACCGGCAACATCACCGCCATCGTATCCATCGCCGACGACGGCGGCAGTTCCGGTCGCCTCCAGCGCGAACTCGGCGCCCTGCCAGCGGGCGACATCCGCAAGAACATCGCGGCACTGGCCGATGCCGAACCGTTGATGTCGCGCCTGTTCGAGTATCGATTCTCGGAAGGCGAAGGCCTCGAAGGCCACGCCTTCGGCAACCTCTTCATTGCCGCGATGACGAACGTCGCCGGTAACTTCGAGGAGGCCGTTCGCGAAACGAGCCGCGTCCTTGCAGTACGTGGTCAGATTCTTCCGGCGACGCTTTCCGCACTCACGCTCTGCGCGCGCACCGCCGACGGCTCGATCGTGCGCGGCGAATCCGCCATTACCGAGCGCGGCCACGTCAAAGAGATCTACCTCGACCCGCCGGAGATCAAAGCGAATCCCGACGCGATTCGCGCCATCCTCCAGGCCGACCTCGTCATCTGTGGCCCCGGCAGCCTCATGACGAGCGTTCTTCCGAACCTGCTCGTCGAGGGCATTCGCCGCGCCATCGACGTATCGCCCGCCCTCAAGGTCTACGTCTGCAACGTCGCTACCCAGCACGGCGAGACGGATGCGTTCAACGTCAGTGACCACTATCACGCGCTGCAGGAGCACCTCAAGGGCAGCAGCCCGTTCGACTTCGTGCTGGCCAACAGCAACATCGAAGCCGTGCTCCCCGAAGAGTGGCACTCTGAGCCGGTGCGAGTCGATAGCGGCACGCTCGAAGGCGCACGCATCGTCAAGGCGGACGTCATCGCCGAAGAGAACCGCTATCGCCACGACTCCAAGAAACTCGCTGACGCGCTCATCCGCCTGTACTACGAGCGCAACCAGATGGCCGATGCCGAGCCCGAGCAGATGGACATCGAGCGCGAACCCCAGCACGCCGGCGTCGGCTAGCTGCTGGCGGTTGGCCGCCAGCACGTAGCTGTTGGCCGGCTCGGCAACCGCACCACACGCCCGCCAAGACGCCGCTTGCAAACGGTAGAAAATGACCTGCGCCGCCCGAACACTGGTGCGCGGTACAACAGCTCACCGCTAACCGCTAACCGCTCCCACCTAACTCGCCGCGCTCATCCCGCCGCTGCGGCGCGACAGCGCCTCCAGCCCCGACACCGCCACGTCAACCAGTTGAGGCGGCAGCGGCCAGTCGCCAGGCGACCAACGCGGAAACGCGTGCAACGTCTTAAAGTCGATGAGGTAGCTGTTCCGACGCCCCTGCTTCTGCCGAAGCACGATGCCTTCGTCTTCAAGCTGATTCAGAATCGCCACGACCGCACGCTCCGTTACCCCGACGTTCAGCGCCATCTCGCGCACGGTGTTGTCGGGATCCATCACAATTGATAGCAGCATCAGCGCGTGATTCGTGAAAAAGCCCCAGGTGCCGATCTTCGGATCCAGGGCGCCCGAATCCGGCGCATCGCGCCTCGGTCCGCCCTCGCCGCGATAGTCCGTAATCGCCAGCAGCGTCTTGATCAGCCCATCGACGAACTCGCGCGGCGTGAGAGAGACCGTACCCTCACGCCGATACGCCGCGAGCGCAGCGAAATCGACCGAGTACGTATTGCGCCGGCCCTCACGGTGGCGCTCCACAATGCCGTCTTCGCTCAGCAACCGCAGAATCTCCAGCGTCGCCCGCTCGGTCACACCGACGCCCGCGGAGATCTCGCGCACGGTCGCGCCGCTGTGCCGAACGACGTAGATCAACACCAGCGCATGGTTCGTCAGGAAGCCCCATCGTTGCTCTTGTTGCTGCTTCATCCGCTCAGCCCATCCTTCCCTGGAACACCGCCCGTTCGCGTTCGAAAAAGAATCTCAAAAATCGATGGCAAAGGTACTTGACAGGTCGATTTCAGGAACTACAATGCATGTATAAGTAATCAGGCATACGTAATCACGGTTATCGAATCACGGTTCACTGTTCATGTGCTTGATTTCACGAAGTGGTACACGTGTTATGGCAATCAGTTCTCAGGCATCATGCATTAGTTTTCATTCGTTCGCAAGAGGCTGAAGAACCATAAACGTTACGAGATTCGGAAATCGATAGCCGCTCCTCGGCGGATGCGCGGAGGAGGCTCGCCAACAGGCGAGAAGAGGAGCGGCGGATCCGAAAGGAGTGGGGTCCCGGGAAGGAGTCGATTCTGAAGCGCCGGATGCTTTGGTGGCAACAAGGCGGGGGTCCGGCAGACGAAGAAAAGACTCCGGGGGCGGTTTGGCCGACCGCCCTTCCCAGCAGAACATCGGTAGGGGTTATCCAAGGCACAAGACAGGGAAAGCCGGCACCAGGAGGGGCCGGCTTTTTCGTTGCTCCGTGATCAATCGCGCTCTGCTGCCCTGATTCCGGCTCCGCCCGTTGGAGGGCGAAGCTAGTGTGGCATAGCCGTCCTCGGCTGTGCTCCGGCATTGCCGGACGCACGGAGTACACGCGATGGTCAGCGACGCTCGAGCGGATGCGAGACTCAGCGGTTCAACGCTGCAGGATGAACGATTCGACGCGCATCGCGAATCAGCCCTATTTCGGCCCACCCGACGCCGCGATCACCGTATTGTGCAACAGCATCGCCCGCGTCATCGGCCCGACGCCGCCGGGCACTGGCGTAATCGCCGAGGCCTTCTCCGCGACGGCATCGTAGTCGACGTCGCCGACGAGCCGCGTCCCCTTCTTCTTCGTGGCGTCCGGAATCACATTCACGCCGACATCGATGACGACGGCGCCTTCCCGCACCATGTCCGCCGTGATCGCGCGCGGGCGGCCCATCACGGCGATGAGGATGTCGGCCTGCCGCGTGTGCACGCTGATGTCCGGCGTAGCGGTGTGACAGACGGTGACGGTCGCGTTGCCGCCGGCGCGCTTCTGCATCAGCAGCCCCGCCAGCGGCTTGCCGACGAGGTTCGAGCGCCCGCAGAGCACGACATGCTTCCCCGCCGGATCGTGGCCCGTGCGAAGCAGCAGCTGAATCACCCCGGCCGGCGTGCACGAGACGAAACCGGGTTCGCCCCGAAAGAGCCTCCCGACGTTGATCGGGTGCAGACCGTCGACATCCTTCTCCGGCGAAACAGCCGAGGTCGCCAGCGTCTCATCGATCTGCGGCGGTAGCGGCAGCTGGACGATGACGCCATGCCAGCGCGGATCAACATTCAGGTCGGCCACCATGCCCAGCAGCGCGGCCTGCGAGACGTCCGCGGATACCCGAATCGTCTCGGATCGCATGCCGACCGCGATCGCGTCACGCGCCTTCCCCTTCACGTATGAGGCCGACGACGGCTCGTCGCCAACCAGCACCACCGCCAAACCGGGCTCCGTGCCCGCCGCGCGCAGCCGCTCGACGTCGGCGCGCACTTCGTCCAAAACCTGCTGCGCGATGGCGTTGCCGTCGATGATCGTCGCGGTCATGGCTGCTCCATTGAAGGCGTCTCGTGGCGACTCATTGTATCGGCAGCCTACGTTCGCTCCAGCCGTGCCTCACGTCCCTCCCGCTCGTACAATCGATAACATGGAGATGGCAGTCGGCATCGATGTGATCGTAATCTCGCGTGTAGCGAAGGTGCTGAAGCGGCACCCAGACCGCTTCCTTCGGCGCATCTTCACGCCCGAGGAAGTGGCATTCTGCCGCGGCCGTGTGCACGAACTTGCGGCGCGGTTCGCCGCAAAGGAAGCCGTGATGAAGGCGCTCGGTACGGGCGCTCGCGGCCTCGCCTGGCGCGAGATCGAAGTGCTGCCGAACCGACGCGGCAAACCGCTCGTCTACCTCCACGGCGATGCGAAGAAGCGCGGCGAAACGATCGGCCTGCGCGGCGTGGACATCAGCCTCACACACGAAGGCGACCTCGCGATCGCCGCCGTCGTCGGCATGGCCGATGCCTCGCCTCTGAATCGCGACGAACATCGATCGTACCTCGTCGGCTGGCTCAAAGAGCAGGGCCGCCTATGAAGCTCGTAACAGCGGCGCAGATGCGCGCGCTCGAAGAAGCCGCGGTCGCCGCAGGCACGCCGCTCGACGACCTGATGGAGCAAGCCGGCCTCGCCGTCGCGCAGGAGGCTTGGCTAAGCCTTGGCCTCGTCGAGGGACGGCGCATCCTCGTCCTC
>JANXYW010000255.1 GCA_025355835.1 Chloroflexota bacterium | reverse complement strand
CAACGTCACCATCGACTGGACGATGCGCGAGAACGTACGCGCCCAACTGCGCGTCCTCGTAAAGCGCATCCTCCGCAAATGGGGCTACCCGCCAGACAAGCAAGATGCGGCAACGCAAACTGTGCTGGAACAAGCCGAAGTCCTATCCGAGGCTTGGGCCTCGGCATGAGCTGGGGTTAGCCGTCTCCCCTCTCCACGTCGTGGAGAGGGGCTGGGGGTGAGGTGCCCGCGCGTCCCCCGCACCCTCACCGCCGCCTCAAACATCCCTCTCCCCCTGAGGGCGAGGGACAGTGGCCGTAGGCGACGGGGGCAGGTCACCACCTCTCCACGAAATTTCAGAAATCTTTGATCGTGGCCTCCTGCCTACCTTGACAACGTACTGATAATCAACCTAATCTATTAGAACATATGGTCAGAACGGAGATCCGTCATGTCTCGAGCGAACCTCAAGAAGTCCAACGTCAGCACCGCGATAACGCGGTTCAACGCACTCAGGCATGGCCTGACGTCGAACGCGCCTGTCGTTCCCGGCGTCGAGTCGGCGGAGGAGTGGCAGGAGCATCTCGACGCCATTCTCAGCGATCGCGCACCGGGCGGCGCCGTTGAAACGAAGCTGGCTGGGCGCGCCGCCAGCCTGATCTGGCGGCTGCGGCGCGTCGAGCGCTACGAGTGCGAATCGATCGCCGTCGGCCGCGAGCGGGTCGACGGCGACTTCGCGAAGCAGCAACTAGTGGCGTTCAACAACCGCGCGCAGTCGGTCGCCGAGGCCGAGCAGAGGGCGGAGGACGCCCGGCGCTGCCTCGATCTCATCCAGGGCCTGCTCAAAATGCCGCCCGATATGCTGCTCGCCTCGTCTGACGTTGAGGCGATCCTGCGCGAACTCGCGGATCAAGCTGAAGAGGAGCTCGACGGGTTTATGGACGGCATCGCGCAGCCGGCTTCGGGCGACCGCTGGACGGCCGGAAGTCTGCTTGCCGCGTTCCGCGCGATCGCAGCGCGCGGCGGCGAAGCGTTCGAACAGATGCTGGCGGACACGGTGGCGCGCGCGTTGGTGATCGTCGGCGGCCAGGAGCTTGAAGTCGCGCGCATCGCGCAGGAGATCGACCATATGACGCGCGAGAGGCTGCTCCCGGACGCCGCAACACTCGACCGCATCATTCGCTACGAGACCGCGCTCAACCGCATGCTCTACCAGGCGCTGAGCCAGCTCGAAGCGATGCAAAGTCGACGCGCAGGTGCCCCAACACCGCTCCACCGCATCCAGGCCTACGGCCTCCCCGGTGGATGATCAGATGCAGGTTCGACCAACGGGGAAAAACAGCGAAATTACGAAACAGGTACATGTTCAGATACGAATCGCAAGACATAACACACGTCAGGGCGGCGAAATGACCTTGGATGACGCATTGGGTTCGCCGTGATGCGGTGAAGATTAAGGGAGTCCGCTTCGCGCCGCGCTTCTGTGGTTGTATGGAGATTGACGAGCGACATGGCGAGCAGCGCGACCGCGGAGGTGGTGAACGCACCTATTCAAGTCCGCCCGAAACCGTGGCATACTGGTCATACAACTGAGGCCGGAGCCCCCTCCGGCCCGGCGACGACCATCGCCGCCGCGAACCTGCGTGGAAGGTGCCCGCCATGACCACCCAGACCGCGAACCCACCAGAGAACATCGGCGCTATCGTTCAGAAGGAAGTCGAGCGCACGATCACGCGCGCCGCGCGCGGCATCGATGTGATGCTCAATCGCGACGAGCCGGAGGTTGGCGTCACGCCGAAGGACGTTATCTACACGCGCGGCACGATGCGGCTGTACCACTACCACACGATGTCCGAAGAGGTGTATCGCGTGCCGGTCGTGCTGGTGATGTCGTTGATCAGCAAGCCGTACATCCTCGACCTTACGCCCGGCTTTAGCTTCGTCGAGTTTCTGCTGAAGCAGGGCTTCGACGTCTTCATGATCGACTGGGGCATCCCGCGCGCGGAAGACTCGAAGCTCAAGCTCGACGACTACGCGGTCGATCTGATCCCGTCGTGCATCGAGAAGATCCAGGAAGCGACGGGCGAAACCGATGTCTCGTTCATCGGCTACTGCATGGGCGGCCTGCTCGCCCTGCTCTACGGCGGACTGCACGCCGATTCGCCGATGAAGAATCTCGTGACCATCGCCACGCCGGTGAACTTCGAAGGCATGGGCCTGTTCAAGCAGTGGACCGACAAGCGCTGGTTCGATGTCGATCGCGTCGTCGATTCGCTGGGCAACATTCCACCCGAGATGATGTACCGCTCGTTCGAGCTGCTGCGGCCGGCCGACAGGCTGGTGTCGTACGTGCGGCTGTGGGACAACCTCTGGAACGACCAATACGTGAAGCAGTACCGGCTGATGAACAAGTGGACCGGCGACCAGATCCCCTTCCCCGGCGAGTGCTTCCGTCAGACGACGAAAGAACTCCAGTGGGAAAACAAGCTGATGAAGGGCGAGCTGGACATCGATGGGAAGCGCGTCGACCTCAAGCTGATCACGGCGCCCGTCCTGAACGCGATGGCGCAGCACGATCACATCGCCCCGTACGAGGCGACGCACGAACTGACATCGCTGGTTGGCAGTGAGGACACGGAGGATGTGCTGATGAAGGGCGGCCATGTCAGCCTGGTCGCCGGCGCGAATGCCATCATGCGGTTGTGGCCGAAAGTGAATGAGTGGTTGTCGGTGAGGTCGGTATGAGTTCGAACGGATCGTTGACGCTGCCGCGGACCCAGCCGCTGTCCGACGGCAGCAACATCACATTGCGGCTGCTGCGTCGCGTGGACATCGTGGAGTTTCTCGCGTTCACGCAGTCGCTCGCGGATCACGATCTGCTCTTCCTGCGCACCGACATCACCGATGCCGGCATCGTCGCCGACTGGCTCGACAACGTCGAAGCGGGGCGTATCGTCACGATCATCGCGGAGCGCGATGGCCGCATCTTCGGCTACGGCAGCCTGCATCTCAGCAACACGCCGTGGTCGCAGCACGTCGGCGAGCTGCGCGTGCTGATCAACGGCGAGCTGCGCGGCCAGGGCCTCGGCCGTGCGCTGACCGACGCGATCTTCGCGCAGGCCCTCGACCGCGGCATCCAGAAGATGGTCGCGCAGATGACGATCGACCAGAAGGGTGCGATCGCCACCTTCGAGGAGCTGGGCTTCCGCGCGGAGGCGCTGCTGCGCGATCACGTGAAGGACCGCAACGGCGAGAAGCACGACCTGCTCGTGTACTCGCACGACGTCCACGAATTCCAGTCGCAAATGGACGCTTACGGCATGAGCGAAGCCGCCTCGGGGCTGTAGGCCGTACGCGGTAGACTGTCGGTATGGGTACGTTCACCAAACAGATCACTCTGCGAGGCCCGGCGACGAACGGGTCGGAGGGGCCTTCGCATACCGTTGACGCGCTCGTCGATACGGGTGCGCTCTTCAGCTCGATCCCAGCTGATCTGCTGGAGAATCTCGGAGTGAAGCGGATACGGACGATGCCCGTGCGTTTCGCGAACGGCGAACTCCAACAGATGCCCCTCGGCGAAGTCGAGGCCGAGATCGATGGGCAGCGCATGCCGAT
>JANXYW010000233.1 GCA_025355835.1 Chloroflexota bacterium | reverse complement strand
CCTTGACTTGCCTCGCTGATCGCGCCTAGACTGAGCCAGTGTATACAATGTCTACAACCGAGACAAGAAGGATGAACAGATGACTTCGGACGGTATCTCAGCGGATTTCTTGATTCTGGCCGACGCTGCGCAGGTGCAGGGAGAGAAACTCTTCATGATGGGCGGCGGCTGGTCGCTCGTCTGGGCGAAAGAATTCCCGGCACAGCACCAGATGGCGGTCGCGGCTGGCATCCTCATCCCGTGGATGGAGACCAACGCCAAGCATCAGTTCAAGGTGATTGTGCGCAACGAGGCCGGCGCCATCTTCGGCGAAATCGCGGGCGAGTTTGAGCAGGGTCGCGCGCCGGGGCTGCCTGCTGGCACGACGCAGCGCGTCATTGTCGCGATCAACTTCACGATCAGAATCGAGGCTGCGTGCGAGGCGGTGGCGGAACTGCTGCTCGATGGCGCGCTCGCGAAGGCGGTGCCGTTTCGGATCGCCGCGTCGCCACCGCGATAGTTGCTTTTCACCACAGAGACACAGAGGCACAGAGGTTGTTAGCGATTGTGGTTTGGAGAGTCTGCTGCGTGCGTTCCGGCGTTGCCAGCTGCACAGCCGGGACGGCTAAGCCAGAAAAGGCCCGCCTGCTTTTGACGATCGCTCGCCGCGACACCGCGCGGGCTGAATGCCCGCGCTCCGGATGATTGTGAGACGATCGACTCGCGCAGGATCGGTACTAGACGCGCAGGCGGATAGCTTGCTGCACGAAGGCGGCGAACAACCGGTGCATGACCGGCGCGAACGCAGGCTTGTGCTCCTCGGGACGCTCCGGGTGCCACTGGACGCCGACGACCCAGCGATGCTGGCGGCTCTCCATACCTTCGATCAGTTCCGCTCCGTGCTCGTCGGCGTACGCGACGGGGCGGAGGCCGCTCGCGAGTCCGACGGCCTGCACGGCCTGGTGATGGCGTGAGTTGATCTCGATGCTCGTCGCGCCGAGCGCCTCCGCGAGGCGACTGTCGGCTTCGATCTTGAGTTGATGCCAGCGCGACGGATAGCCCGGCGTGGCGAAGTCGGCGCGGTGCTCGCCGCTATCGATGTGCTGGAGCAGCGCGCCGCCGAAGCCGACGTTCAGCAGCTGGTGCCCGCGGCAGATCGCAAGCACCGGGATATCGCGCTTGAGCGCGTGTTCGAGAAACGCGAGCTCCATCGCGTCGCGACCGGGCGCGGTCTCTTTGACTTTCGGGTGGCGCTCACTTGCGTGGTAGGTGTTGGGCTCGACGTCGATGCCGCCCGTGAGCACGAGCGCGTCGAGCGTGCCGGCGAGCGCTTCGATGCGGCCAACCGCTCCTTCATCGAGATCGATGACTTCGCCGCCAGCCTCGCGGGTGCGCGACCAGTAGCGGTCACGTGCCTCATCGGGCACGTCTGCCCAGCGCGTCACGCCGATTCGGGGTACGTAGCTCATGCGGTCATGGTAGCGGGTGGCGCGTGCATCGATCCACGGGCGGTCGCGCGATTCGCCGGAGTCGCGGCGGAGGGCGGCTACGGTCCGTGCGTTTCGCCGCGCCAGCGGGCACGCGGGCTGAATGCCCGCGCTCCGAATGTGGTTCTCGCGGAATGCAAGAGCGCGGGCCGAACGCCCGCGCGCCGAATATGAACTTGCTCGCAGATCCGACGACCGCGGGCTGAAAGCCCGCGCTCGGAATGTGGTTCTCGCACGATTGACGGTTACTCTTCGAATTCGACTTCGTCGGGCTCTTCTTCGCGGGCGGCGTCGAAGAGGTTGACTTCTCGCGGCTCGGTTTCGCGCTCCGGCTCGTCGGGCGTGTCTTCCCACTCTTCGTTGTCGTCGAGGAGTTCGTCGTCGTCGTCCATATCGGAGCGGACGAGGCTCTCCTTCGTGTAGGCGCGCACCGTGTCGCCGGCCTTGCCGACGGGGAACGAAAGCCTGCCGACCTGGCTCGGATCCTGGAACGTCTCCTTGATGATCACGCGCACGGTGTCGCTGGTCATCCCCACGACAGCGGCAGCGTACTTGTTGCCGCCGTTGATCAGCTTCGCCAGCCGCAACGCGAGTTTCGGCTCGACGTCGCTGATGTATTCGCCGGCCATCGTCTCGACCGTCAGACGGGAGCCGATGCCCTTGAGCGCGACCTCGTCGCCTGCGGAGAGCGTCGAGAGCATCTTGATGTTTGTCGGCTTCAGCGTGCTGACGCCGGACTTACCCATCTCTTCAATAAACAGGCTCGTATCGACCTGCTGCGCCTTGTCGGGCTCCGTCTTGGCGCGAGCACTGGCGAGGCGGTCGAGGTTCTTGCGGGCGATCATGTTCGTCGGCTCGATCTCCAGCGCCTTGTTGTACGCCTCGCGCGCTTCTTTGATCTTGCCCGTCTCGCTGAGCGCTTTGCCCAGCCTGTTGAACGCGTCGGGTTCCCCCGGGAAGACGGCGATAATCGCCTTGTTGGCGGTGATAGCGTCGTTCCAGCGGCTCTGCATCGCGAAGGCGACGGCCTGGTCGGTGCGGACGCGCTTGATGCGGGCTTTGTCTACTGCCTTGTTTGTCATATGTCCTCTGGCTACCCCTTGCGGTTTACGTCGCGAGATTGTAGGCCGTTCTTATGGGCAATACAAGAGGCGGATTGCCGGTTCTACTATCGTCCGATCCAGTGGCGGCTTAAGAGCAACGAGTACGTAACACTACGTACACAGCCACGCGAAAGTTCCTCGCCCGGCGGGGCAGAACTCCGTATATTCGAGGTATGGCTGATCAAGACCCCGTAAACGAGATTATCCTCCGCAA
>JANXYW010000203.1 GCA_025355835.1 Chloroflexota bacterium | reverse complement strand
GCGATGCGCGGTCGGACATCTACTCGCTCGGCGTGATCCTGTACCAGATGCTGGTCGGCGCGCCGCCGTTCGAGGCGCCGACGCCGTGGGAGATCCTTCGCAAACATCGTGAAGATCCTGTCCCGGATCTCGAGACGCTTGGGATATCCAGCGGCGTCATCCCAATCCTGGACCGATGTCTCGCTAAAGATCCCCGGAATCGGTATCAAAGCGCAGACTCGCTCTCCTCGGATCTGGCTCGCGTCGCCGAGGTAACCCTGGACCGCGTAACGGGCGAGGTCGACGAGCAGTTGGTCGGCGACGCTGGTGGCGGCAGGTCACACTCGGTCCGACATTTCACGCTGCGCTTGCGAAGTCGACGGTCGGCGGTAATGGGCGGACTGCTCGCCGTCGTTGTGCTGATGGCTGTTGGCTCGGGCGCCTACTTCGTTGCCGATGCGGGCCCGAAGCGCGCCTCGTCCACCCCGGTCGTCGACGCGCCCGTCGCGGATCTCACTGGCCATTGGATCATAACGGACACCATCCAAGGTGGTTCGGACGATGGCACCGAACTCACGTTCGATGTTGTGCTGTCACAGTCCGGTCAGAAGTTGAGCGGCGGCAACGATGGTCTGGCTATAGAGGGAACCATCGAGGGCGTCGCTGCAACGGCCACGTTCTCGCAGCCCGCCCGTGGCTACACCGGACGATTCTTGTGGACGGTACGGACGGACGGCAACGCAGATGGAACGTTTGAGAGCTCGTTGCCCAACGCCGGAACATCGGCTCTAACGCGCGTACCTCAGGACGGACTGACTAACGCGTCGCCCACCAACCAAGTGGTCCTAGCGACTCCCAGCCGTTCCGGTGTGCCGCCACTGTTGACTGCGAGCACCCCTTCGCCAGGCGGGCCAAATATCGTGCTCGGCAACGTTGCCAACTCCGCGGTCGACGTGAATGCTGCGTTTGCATCTCGCCCGTATGGCGGCTTCAACATTCATGTGTCGTCCACAATCAGCACGGGCGTAACGCTCGAGGCTATCGACGCATCTATCTTGAACTCTGTGCTTCTCGCGGATTCCAACGGCGACGGCGCGCCCGATCCGGGGAGTGAAACGTGCACCAGTACGAATCTCACCGTTACGGAAGTGACCTTCCGATGCCTTCCAATGCACGGCCAGTCTGCGACGACGCCCGGCCTGCTCGCGCGGATCCATTTTGCAACCGTGAGCTCCAATGGGTGTATCAGGGCAAAACTTGTCGTCTCACCAGGCGATGCTCGAAGGGATACGTATACGATCAGCGTCACGGACTCCGGAGTTGGCACACAATGGAACGTGGTCGACACAACGCCCGTCAATATCCTCGTCGGAACGGGCACGATCGCCGATTGCCCCAGCGATGTCGCAACCGACAATGCTGCGATAGCCACTGCCAGCATCGGAAGGGTGGCTCCCTTCGTCAAGATCCTCAACGTCGATCCGCCCATCGGTTCGACGCTCAATGGTCAAGTCAGCGTGGAAGTCGAATACAGCACCAACCTGCAGCAGCCGGCCATCGGAGCGTTAGTACTGCAAGAGACTGGCCGTGACTCCGCCTGCCAGATCGACGCCCAGGCGAGCATCAGTCCGCCGTGTGGCCCGCAAGGAGATATCGTCTCGTTTGCGGAGGGGGGCTTTCCGCTATCCGCCATGGCGGCCGGCCGGGCTACGATTGTCGTTAGATTCGGGCCGGGCGGCCCGACGCGAATGTGCGGCGTGCTCGTACGCCTAGGATCGCTCCTACCCCCGGTCGAGTCCGAAGACCAGACGGGCTGCTAAGACCGCGTTCCCGCTGGCCACGTCCCGTCAAGTGGTGTAAATCGCTGACATCATCCTCGTTCTAAGAGCCGCGTATTACACGGCGATGGGTAGGCGTTCGGAGACCTCCTGTTCCTGGAAGGGGATGGATGAAGGATCGTGGGCGGTGACGAGGCGCAGGGATTCGTCCGCCAGGTAGCGGCGACCGACCAGCCACTCGTCGTGCTGTTCGGCCAGCACCATGCCGACGAGACGCAGGACGGCGGCGCGGTTGGGGAAGATGCCGACGACGTTGGTGCGTCTGCGGATCTCGAGGTTCAGGCGCTCCTGCGGGTTGTTGGAGCGGATCTTGCGCCAGTGCTGCTGCGGGAAGGCGGCGAAGGCCAAGATCTCCTGTGCGGCGTCGGCGAGCATGCGGGCAGCGTCCGGGAAACGCGGCTCGAGCTGTGCGACGACACGGGCGTGCTGCGCCCAGACCTCTTCCGCCGAGGGCTGCTCGAAGATGCTGCGGACGATCGTGGCGACCATCGGCTGCGCACTCTTCGGGACGCGGGTGAGCAGGTTGCGGGCGAAGTGCGTGCGGCAGCGCTGCCAGGCGGCGCCGGCAAAGACCGCGGCGATCGCGTCCTTGAGGCCCTGGTGTGCATCGGAGATCACGAGCTGCACGCCTGTAAGGCCACGCGCGGTGAGCGACCGCAGGAAGCTCAGCCAGAAGGCGCCGTCCTCGCTCGCGCCGCAGTCCAGTCCGAGTATTTCGCGCTGTCCTTGACCGTTGACGGCGGTGGCGACGACGACGGCGACGTTGACGACGCGCCCACCCTCACGCACCTTCTGGGTGAGCGCGTCGAGCCAGACGTACACATACGGCCCCTGGTCCAGTGGCCGTTCACGGAAGGCCTGCACCTGCACGTCGAGCGCCTGACAGATACGCGAGACCTCGCTCTTGGAGATGCCGTCG
>JANXYW010000123.1 GCA_025355835.1 Chloroflexota bacterium | reverse complement strand
CGAGGGTTCGAAATCGTTCGCGAAAGACCTCATGCGGCGGCACGGCATCCCGATGGGCGGCGTCGAGCGCTTCGACGATTTCGAAATCGCGCGCGCGTATGTCGAGTCGCGGCCGTGTGACGTCGTTGTGAAAGCCGATGGACTAGCCGTAGGCAAAGGTACCGTTGTGCCGGCTTCGCGCGACGAAGCGATCGCCGTACTGCGATCGATGCTTGTCGATGGCGAGATGGGCGCTGCGGGGCGCACGGTCGTCGTCGAAGACATGCTCGTCGGGCGAGAGACCTCCGCCATGGCGTTCAGCGATGGGAAGACCGTTGCGCACATGCCGTTTTCGTGCGACCACAAGCCGGTGTTCGACGGCAACGTCGGCCCGAATACGGGAGGCATGGGCGTGTACAGCCCGCCCACATGGCTCGAAGGATCGATGGCCGAGACGATCCGTCGCGACGTGACCGAAGCAGCGGTGCGCGCGATGGCGGCCGAAGGCATGCCGTTCAAAGGCATCCTGTATCCGGGGCTCTTCGTCACTGCCGACGGGCCGCGCGTCATCGAATTCAACGCGCGCTTCGGCGACCCCGAAGCGGAGGCGCTGCTGCCGCGCCTTGAGAGCGATCTGCTCGAGATCATGCTCGCGGTCGTGAACGGCACGCTGGATCGCGTCGATGTGCGCTGGAGCGACGATGCATCGGTCACGGTGATGCTTGCATCCGGCGGCTATCCTGGCCCGTACGAGCGCGGGGTACCGATCAGCGGGCTTGATGACGTGGACAGCGACATGGTCGTCTTCCATGCCGGCACGAAGCTCGACGCGCGCGGCGGCTTCGTGACGAACGGCGGCCGCGTGCTCGCTGTGACGGCAACGGCGCCGACGATGGCCGCAGCACGCGAGAAGGTGTACCGGAATATCGAGCGCGTACACTTCGAGGGCATGCACTATCGGACGGATATCGGAGCGAGTGAGGTAGCAGTACACGCATGAGCGCACTTGTCGCCGTCTTGATGGGGTCGAAGTCGGACATGGACGTCATGCAGACGTGCATGGATACGCTGACGAAGTTCAAGATCGAGCACGAAGTTCACGTGATGTCGGCGCACCGGAACCCGGACAAGGTGCGCGAGTTCGTGTCGTCGGCGCGTGATCGCGGGTTTGAGGTAATCATCGCCGCCGCAGGCGGAGCCGCCGCGCTGCCCGGTGTCTGCAAGGCGTACACGCCACTGCCGGTCATCGGCGTACCGCTGGCATCAAGCGAGTTGAAGGGCATCGACGCGCTGTACTCCATCGTGCAGATGCCGCCAGGCATGCCCGTCGCGACCGTCGCGGTCGGCGCATGGGGCGCGCGCAACGCAGCGACGCTGGCGGCAGAGATCCTCGCGCTATCGCATGCGGACATCCGCGCGGAGTACGATGCCTACCGCGCGGGCCTGGCTTCGGGCTAGCATCGTGCGCCCCGCCTTTTACGGCGTCTGCGTTGGCATTTTACATCCAAAGATGCATGGGCCGTACAAGAGATCGGCATCCTTGGCTCCGAATTGCGGTGTCGCGTCGGCATACGCGCCGCACGCATTTCGGATACCAACGATCCGGCCGCCCGTCGATAGGTACCAGTCGGTGCCAACGTTGCCAGTAGAAACCCGCACGAACATCGTATACCCGTCGTCCGTCAAGGTTGGAATACCGCCGCGGATGACGCCGTAAATCTCGCCGCCGTGCCGATTCTCTAAGGCCTTTTGGACAACCGCCGCTGCATCCTCCCGAGTCGTAACGAATGCCGGGTTACATCCGGCAGCATAGAACGCCAACACCGGCGTTCCAGCGGCTACGCCGCCGCAAGGCGGGCTGGCGTTTGGTCGATCATCGTCGCAGGGCATCGACGCAACGTCCGCCAGGGGCGTCCACGACTCTTTGCCGGGCACGAGACGATTGAGGACGGCGTCCAACGTCGTGATGCCTGTCGCGATCGGTGCCGCTGATGCATCGCGAACGGCCGACGGTGCAAGGGATGGAAGCGGTGACGGTGGCGCAGGCAAGGTTGGTGCCGCCGTCAAGGCAGGAACAGTTGTGGACGATGGCGCCCGCTTGAGCGAGGAACCCGTGGAACACCCTAGAGTCAGGAGCACAACGGCCATCGTGAAAAAGGGCCACATCCGTGTTGCCATATCGGAACCATAGCACGGCCTTCGGACGCCTACCGCGCGGGCCTGGCTTCGGGCTAAACTACGTAGTGAAACCCAACTCCATCCAACCCCAAAGATCACTTCGCGTTCTCCGCGCGTCCTTGGTGAACCAATGATCGAGCGCTACTCACGTCCTGCGATGTCCGCGATCTGGACCGACGAGGGCAAGCTCGACCGCTGGCTGGCGGTCGAGATCGCCGTTGTCGATGCGTGGGCCGAGGCGGGGCGGCTGCCGGTCGCTGACGCCGAGAAAGTGCGCAAGGCGCGCTATAA
>JANXYW010000122.1 GCA_025355835.1 Chloroflexota bacterium | reverse complement strand
TGCGGCGGCGCGGATGGCGGGCCAAGCGCGCGCGGCGGCAGCCACGCCGATCGTCGGCGCGCTCGCGTTCGAGCGGGTGTAGGCCAGCTTCGCCATGCGTGCGTGAACCTCTGCCTATGTTGTCGGCGCGCGGCGGCCTTGCCGCAGTGTTTGCGACGATGCTCGAAGCGTACGACACGCGGGGCTGCGATTCTTACGCCGCGCAGGCGTAAGGGTCGTAAGGGTTCGACTGCAGAACTTCGTGCTCGTTCGCGCCGGTCGTTTCCCTCTGGTGGCGGCTCAGGTACCATCGCGCGATGAGCGAATCTCCCTTTTCGTGCAGCGAATGCGGCGTATCGTTCACCGTCGCCGGTGCAGTGCTCGCGCGTTATCCGAACTGGACTCCACTCCGGTGCATGGCCTGCCGTCCAGGCGGCGTACCGTCTACCTCCTCGGCGGAGGAACGTCCGTCACCAGCGCAGGTACTGCAACGGTTCGACGCTGGTCCGAGTAGCGGCGTGTTCACCGACGGCTTCTGTCAGCCGAATCCAGGGCGCGGTGGTTGGGGCGCGGTCAAGGTGGTCGCCGGCGCGATCGTGGAGGAGCGTCACGGCTCGGAGGACAGGACGACGAATAACCGCATGGAGCTACGTGCGCTCATCGAAGGCTATACGCTTCTCGACGCGAACGAATCCCTGAGCGTGTACTCCGACAGTGAGCTCTGTGTGCGCACGGTCAACGAATGGGCAGTCGGATGGGAGCGCAAGGGGTGGAAGAAAAAGGGCGGATCCATTAAGAACCTCGATCTCGTTCAAGAGCTCTACGCGCTCGCGAGCGCCCGTTCCGGCGCAACGCTGGTGTGGATTAAGGGTCACACCGGGTTTCGCTGGAACGAGTACGCCGACGCCCTCAGTCGAGTTGGTGGCTCTGATGGCCCCGACGAGCTGGCGACAAGCTGACCTGAACGGTCTGTTACCCGTGACCCATCCCCGATAATCTACTGCCGTGACGAAATTGGCACTGCGTGGCGGCGACCCGATTCGGACGAAGGAATGGCCGGCGTGGCCGCAGCACGACCAGCGCGAGCTGGCGAATATCACGCGCGTGCTCGAGAGCGGCAATTGGGGCGGATTTCCATCGCCCAATGTGATGGCGGGCGAGTTTGCGGAGAAGTTCGCGGCATATCACGGCGCGAAGTTCGGCATCTGCACGACGGCGGGGACGACGGCGCTCGAAGTCGCGCTGAAGGCCGCGGGGCTGGAGCGCGGGGACGAGGTGCTGGTGCCGGCGCTGACGTTCTATGCGACGGCGTTCGCGGCGCTGGTACAGGGCTTCAAGCCAGTGTTCGTCGATGTCGATCCGGAAACGTGGTGCATCGATGCGGCGCAGATCGAACGGAACATCACGCCGGACACGCGCGCGATTCTGCCTGTGCACTTGGGATCGCGGATGGCGGACATGGACCGCATCGGCGAGATCGCGCGGGTGCACAACCTTAACGTGATCGAAGATTGCGCGCACATGCACGGCGGCGCCTGGCGCGGCAAGGGCGCGGGTTCGCTGGGTGATGCTGGTTGCTTCAGCTTTCAGTCGTCGAAGCTGATGACATGCGGCGAGGGCGGCATCATCATCACGAACGACGAAGCGCTGGCGGAACGCTGCAACGCGTACGTGAACTCCGGCCGCGGGACGGGCAGCGATCGTCAGGCGGCCGAAGGGACGATGCTGGGGTGGAACTATCGCATCACGGAGTTCCAATCGGCGGTGCTGCTGGCGCAGCTGGAGCGGCTGCCCGAGCAGGTTGCGCTTCGCAGCGCGAACATCGCGCATCTCGAGCAGCGCATCGCCGAGATTGAAGGCGTAAGCACGCTGCCGCAGGACGAGCGCATGACGACGCGCTCTGGCTACGGCGTGGTGCTTCGGTACGACGAGCGCGCATGGCGCGGCGTCTCGCGCGACCGGTTCGCGTGGGCGCTGCACAAAGAGGGGATGAAACTGCACGCGGCGTTCTATACGCCGGTGTACAGCGCACCGCTCTTCGCGTGGAAGGATGCGCCGATCGAGGTCGACTACAGCCAGGTATCGTGTCCGGTCGCGGAGAAGGCCTCGGGCAAAGAGATGATCTGGCTGCCGCACGAGATCTTCCTCGGCACGACCGCGGACATCGATGATCTGTGCGACGCGATCGTCAAATTGCGTGAGAATATCGACGAGCTGGCCGAGTAGGACGACGGATTCACCGCGAAGGCGCGAAGGACGCGGAGAGAGTCTCGTTGGGTATTTCACAACAGAGGACACGGAGGGCACGGAATGTGTTTGGGGCTAGATCGAGTTCACTCGTCGGGCTCGGGGTTGTCTTCGCGATCGGACTGACGTTCGTTGGGTGCGGCGGGGGTGGTGGTAAGAGCGCGACTCGCATTGCGCAGCCTGCGGTGTCCGTCACGACGACTCAAGCTGCGACTGTTGCGCCCGCGGCCGTCACATCCGCCACGTCGTTCTCGGCGACACCCCCGGCAGCGACTGTTGCACCAGTCACCGTGACAAGCGCACCCACGGATGCGCCTGCGCCTGCGCCTACGGCGACGGTTGCCTATGCGGGAGCGGCGGGCACTTCGGCTGCGGCGATGTGCGCTGGCGCGGCGGAGGTGCTGCCGACGGCTACGGTGGCTTCTGGTGATCTGATTGAGCTTTCGGGGTTGGCTTCGAGCCGGCTGAGCGACGGCGTGTTGTGGGCGCACAACGATAGCGGCGATACGGCGCGCGTGTTCGCGATGGACGCGCGGGGCGGCGTGATCGCGACATACACGCTGGCCGGCGCTGATGCGTCGGACTGGGAGGACATTGCGGTCGGGCCGGGCGCGTCGCGCGATGCTGCGGAGCTGTACGTCGGCGATATCGGCGACAACGCGCGGGCGCGCGCGGACGTCGTCGTGTACCGGCTGCGCGAGCCGAAGGTGACGCGCGGTGGGGCGCCGGTCGCTGCGACGGTCGCTGATGTCGAACGGCTGACGCTGCATTATCCTGATGGGCCGCATGATGCGGAGACGCTGATGATCGATCCGGTGAGCGGCGATCTGATCATCGTGACGAAGGACACGGCTGGCTCGGAAGTCTTTCGCGTAGCGGGGACGCTCGACGCGGGCGCGACGGTCACGCTGGAGCTTGTTGGTCGCATCGATTTCGGATCGTTGAAGCGACGCGTCGCGTTTCCGGACGATGCGCCGGTCTTGGCTCGCGTCGGCGGCGCATTCGCGACTGGTGGCGATATTTCGGCGTCGGGCGACATGATGGCGATACGGACGTACTCCACCGTTTGGCTGTGGTCGCGGTCGCCGGGGCAGTCGATCGGCGAGGCGTTAGCAGGCGCGCCGTGCGAGGCGGCGACGGCGGCGGAGAAGCAGGGTGAGGCGATCGCGTTAGACGCGGACGGGCGCGGGTACGTGACATCGAGCGAGGGCGAGCATCCGCTGTTGCACCACTTCCGTTCGAACTAGCGCAGCGGGGCCGCGACGCACGCATTAGAATGAATGCGATGAAGAAAAGCACCGCCGAGCAGTTCAAGCAGGGTGCCGCGTCGCGCGGATTGCAACTCGTCGGGTTGTTGCGCGGAGACGCCAGCGCTGAAGAGGTGGAGGCGCTCGCCGCATCGCTCATTGCCGCCAGCGAGCATGCCAAACGCGAGAACGCGGCGCCGAAGAAACCGGCGGCGCGCAAGGCCAAGGTCAAGCCCGCGTCATCCCCGGCCGCGGGCAAGAAGAAGGTGCCCGCGAAGGAATCCTCGTAAGCGGCACCGAGTGGACCCGTCCGGGGTTGGGGATGGAGCTGAAGCTGCGTCCCTACGGCCTCGGATGATGTCATGTTCTCCCCTGACGAGCATTTCTTCGCCGAACGGCGAGGGCGCCCACGCGGGGCCGCCCCTACGATGAGTGGTGGCGGAGTCGATCCGTTCGTCTCAAGCGCGGGTTTGTTGCAGGCGGGGCGCCTGCGCTCCATTCGCGGTTGGCGCCCGATGGGAGTTCGGCTGGTCGAGGGCGCGCCTTTGTGTGCCCGCAGCTGCGTTCTCACGTTCTGTTATGATGCTGCCTTCAGGAGTGAAGTGATGACTGACTGGCGCGAAAAAGAGTCGAAGTATTTCATGCGGACTGGCAAGCGGATGGACCTGGTGGCCGTCCGTGGTGAGGGCGCACACATTTGGGACGAGGACGGGCGCGAGTATCTCGACTTTTTCGGCGGGCCGGCGACGATCAGCCTTGGCCACGCACACCCGGTGATCGTCGACGCGCTGACGGATCAGGCGCACCAGTTGATTCATGTCTCGAATCAGTTCTACTCGATCCCGCAGCTCAAGCTGGCGGAGCTGCTCATCGAGCACTCGTGCTTCGACCGCGTGTACTTCATGAACAGCGGCGCGGAGGCGAACGAGGGCGCGCTGAAGCTGGCGCGGAAGTGGGGCAAGGAAAAGAAGGCCGGCGCGTTCGAGATCATCTGCGCCGACGACGCGTTTCACGGACGGACGTTGCAGACGGTGACGGCGGGCGGAACCGAGCGCTACAAGACGCCGTTCGGGCCGCTGCCGGAGGGGTATTTGCATGTTCCGTTTAACGACGTCGACGCGGTGAAGCGCGCGACGACGTCGAACACGGCGGCGATCTTCCTGGAGCCGATCCAGGGCGAGGGTGGCATCAACGTGCCGGACGACGACTACTTCAAGCAGCTGCGTGCGTGGTGCGACGAGCAGAACATCCTGCTGATCTTGGACGAGATCCAGACCGGTTGTGGCCGGATCGGGACGCTCTTTGCGTACGAGTACTACGGGGTCGAGCCGGACATCATGACGCTGGGCAAGGGCATCGGCGGCGGCGTGCCGCTGTCGGCGTTTCTGGCGAAGGAGCACTGCGCTGTCTTCACGCCAGGCGACCATGGCAGCACGTACGGCGGCGAGCCGCTGACGACGCGCGTCGGCCACGAAGTGATGCGGTACATCATCGAGAACGACATTCCGGCGCAAGTCGCGAAGAAGGGCCAGCTCGTCGAGCGGCGGCTGCAGTCGCTGCTGGATCGCTGTCCGAACGTCGCCGCGGTGCGCGGCAAAGGGCTGATGTGGGCGGTGCAGTTCACGAGCGACATCGGCGAGCGGATCACGAACGAGGCGCTGAAGAACGGGCTGATCCTGAACAACGTGCGCCCGAACGCAGTCCGCATCGTGCCGCCGCTGACGGTGACGGAAGAGGAACTGGAACAGGGCCTGGCGATTCTGGAGCATGTGATCGAGGCGGACGCTGCGGCGACGGCGAAGTAGTTGCTAGTGGATAGTGACTAGTAGCTAGTGGTTGCGCTGCTGCTTCGGGCCGACGTCGTGCGAACCGACGACCTCGCCCTACAACCTAGCCCCTACAACCTATAACCTACCACCGGGAGTGGATGGGTTCCGGTGGGTCTCGCGGTCTTCAAAACCGTTGCGGGGCGGCCTGCGTCGTCCCGGGAGGGTTCGACTCCCTCGCACTCCCGCCACTTGGCCACATCGTTCGATCGTGGCGCGGCCGGGGCGCGCGGCGTCGCGTCGGGCGCAGAAAGAGGCGACATGGCCGGCACGTGCACGGGTCGCGTCTTTGTATAGAGTGCTCGCAGGCCGCGAGGGCTGTTGTCATTCGGTCATTGGTATTGGCGATGATGTGCGCCGCGTGGCCAGGGTGCGTCTGACGGTGGCTGCAGCCGTTTTCGGGCGGCGGATCGTTGTGGGATAGGAGAGCCAGAAGGTCATGAACGACGCGATCCAGGATCTGGTGAACGGCCTCGCGTGGCACAACGATCTGCTGGACGCGATCGGGAAGCTGCTGGCTGAGGATCTGATCTTCCTCGCGATCCCGGTATTGCTGGCGCTGTGGTTCCTTCCGGTGGGGCGCGAACGCGCGCTGAACCAGCGTCTTGCCGGGTTGGCGTGCGTGAGCGTGCTGTTGGCAATCGGTCTGGCCGTACTGTTGCGACAATTGCACTATCAGGACCGGCCGTTTGTAAGCGATGCCTCGACGAGGCTTCTGATCTCTCATGGGCCCGACAGCGGATTCCCGAGCGACCACGCCACGGCGGCGTTCGCACTGGCGGGAGCGTTGCTCGTGCGCCGGCGACTTCTTGGCGGCGTGCTGTTCGGCGTCGCGCTTGTCCTCGGCGTGGCGCGCATCTTCGTCGGCGTGCACTGGCCGAGCGACATTCTCGCGGGGGCGGTGCTCGGTATATCCGTCGGCGTGGCCGTCAGCTTCGGCGAGCCGTTGCTGACCCCGGTGCAGGCGTTCGCAAGCCGCTATCTGCCGCGCGCGCTGGTGGCGCAGCCGGAGTAGCTGCCGTCGGGCGCGGGGCAGGGGCGATCGCTCACACCCATGCATTTTGAGACGACGGACATCCAACCACCGCGCCCTACACGCTGACGGAGACGCGGTGGTAGCCAGAGGAGCCGGAGGGGTGGGGCGGGCGTTGTGCGTCGTCTTGCAGCGTGCCGGCGCCGTCGGTGGCGCGGACGGAGAGGATGTGCGTGCCGGACGGGAGGTCGAGTGTCGTTTGCCATCGCTGCCAGGCGAGCGGGCCGAGTTCGCCTTCGAGCTGCGCGCGCGTCCACGACGCGCCGTCGTCCGTCGAGATATCGACGGCGCTGATGCGGCGGTCGCCGGCCCAGGCGATGCCGGCGGCGATGAAGTGCCCAGCGGCGGGCGTCTTGCTGAGGACATCGATGCGCGAACTCGTGCGCATGGTCGCGACCTTGTCCCAGCCGCGCTCCTCCCAGTAGCCCTCGCTCTCCGTTTTCGAGACCGAAAGTTCCTTGAGCCACTTCACGCTGCGCATGCCGTAGCGGCCGGGAAAGAGGAGGCGGATGGGGCTCCCGTGCGCGTCGGGGATGGTGACGCCGTTCATGCCGAAGGCGACGAACACGAGATCGGTCATCGCAATGTCGATCGGGATGGTCTCGGTGTAGCCGTCGATGGCGTGCGCGACGACCATCTTGGCGTCGCCGGATGGGTTCGCGGCGCGGATCAGATCCGCGAGTGGCACGCCGGTCCAGCGCGAGCAGCTCACGAGATCGCCGCCGACTTCGTTCGAGATGCAGCTCATCAATTGCAAGCGCTCGGTAGTCGCCATCGCGCGGAGATCGTCGAGCTTGTACGAACGTGGCGCGCCGACGGCGCCGGAGATCTTCAGCTTCCACGAACCGGCATCGACGACGGGGTCGGCAATGTTGATGTCGATCTCGTAATGTTTGTCGCTGGGCGTCACCTGCGGCGACAGGCCGGGCACCTCGGCGAACGATGCGTCTGTGGGAACAGCCACGGGCCTATCGGCGCGCACAACTGAGGCGGCGATCACCTGGCGCGCCATGCGGCGGATCCCACTGACGCCGAAGACGGCGACGAGACCGATGCCGAGCAGGCCCGAGGTGACGAGTTGGCGGCGGCGCGCGTCGAACGGCGCGGCTGTCGATTGTGGCAGCGGCGTCAGGAGCGCGGCGACAAGCCACGCGGCTGCGCCGGCGACGAGCGATGCGACGAGGCTGTCGCGCACATCTTGCGGTACGGGATCGAGTCGCGTCGCGAGGAAGCTCAGCGCGACAGCAGCGGCGCCGAGCAGGGCCGGGTTTCGCCGGCCGACAGCGAGACCGAGCGCGAGCGTCGCGACGACGACGGCCGCGCCAAGAATCGGCAACGCGAGATGTCCGACTTCATCGATGCCGGTTGTAGCGATGCCGCCTGGTGTGATGCGGACAATCCGGTTCGCGACGGAGTACGGCGCGAACGGCATTGCGGGCACGATGCGGCGTAGCAGCCACTGCGCGAACAGCGCCGCGGCGACGGCCGCAACGTCGCGGCGCGCCTGTATCGCCGCGAAGATGCGCGCCCGCCCCATGCCTACGTTGTCGATGGCCATCGTTATACCGGTGGGAGCTTGGCTCCGAAGCCGCGCCTTCCACTCTGTGAGTGTAGGGCGGAAGTATTACCGCGCCGTAAGAATTGGCACCGGCGTGGATCAGCGGCTGACGGCTGCCTACAACCTAAAGCTTGTGTGTGGGAGTGGGTGGGGTTCCGGTGGGTCTCGCGGTCTTCAAAACGGCAGTTGCGTTCTGGCGCCTCTATGCAGCAGTTCTGTGAGAGAGAATCAGCGGGTCTTGGCGGTGCGTCGCCGAGTTCGCGAAGAGGGTTCGCGCTTCGGCGTCTTCAATGGCTCCGCCAGCAGCTTCTCAAGCAGCAGGTGGGCGCGGGAGTCGGCCGGTATCCAGGTGTGCGCGTATAGCCCGACCTCGGTGTTGAGACAACTGATAAGGCAGCTGAAACGTATTGTGCCGACCGCGGTACGCCACACGGTCGGATACACCAGCCCGGTCATGCGACCTCGAAACGGAGGCGTGGTCTCCCAGAGCTTCGCAAACCGCACAACGAGAGCCGGGTCTCCGGCACAGATCTGTTTCAAGATGGCGGTGAGGTAGGGGCCGGGTTCGTCCAGAGACGGCTCTTCCGGCACGCCAGCCTTGAAGGATGCGATGATGCCGAGGACCAGCTGATCCCAGTTCTCACTCTGGGACACGATGGCGCGGCGCGTGGTCGCCGTCAGGATGCTGCGGCGGCGTCCCAATAGCTTGAGACCCTCGTCCGACACGCCGACGAGGGGCCCGGCGGGGCCACTCAGCGCCAGCACTTCCGCCCTCTGGTTGAGCAGGAACGTGGGCCACGGACGCCGGCGAACCATCTGCACCGCTTCCTTCAACGGGATATTCGGCTCGGGGAAACGGTCGACTGGCGTCTCGGGAGCGAATCCGGCGTTGGCAAGGAGGAAGTTCCGAGATGGCACATCCATCTCCATGTACGTCAGCAGATGGGACAGGTGCTCGCGCGTGGGGCGTCGTCGGCCCAATTCATACGACCGTAGCGATTCGGCAGAGAGGCCGCAGCGCTTGGCCAATGCTACACGGCTCAACCCGAGGCGCTCTCGCGCCTCTCGCAGTTTCGTGTTCCAGTCAGGCATAGCTCACGTATCTTCTCCGACGCGAGCCCGGTTGTCCAACCAGCGGCCGGCGAGCCATGCGCGATGGACAAATGCGAGGCGGACGCCGACGGTAGTTGCGCGCCAGCGTCCGCCCGCCAAGCCCTACACCCGGATGGAGATCAGCGAGCCGACAAGCGGCGGCGGGGCACGCTCGACGGTGTGATCCGGATGCTGGGACGAATATCCGCTCTCTGGGCGCGGAAGTCAATGCTGTACTGGGTACATCTTGTACACAAGATGGGAAATGAGAGAATTTCACAAGATTCGAAAGCGGTCTCTGGTTGCCGCCGGTGTGGAAGGCCTCGCCCCTGCTCGCCACAATGCGCTCCTTACACGCCCGGAAGGCGTTTTCGCCATCTCGTGCTGCGACTGATGCTCGATACGCGCCGCCAGCGGGCGTAAGGCGGCGAAAAGAGCGGCTTATGTACTGCTGCCCCTTGAGGATCATCCCGGCAACGTGCGCGGCTCAGTTGATTTTGATCAGTTGGACGTCGAAGATCAGGGTGGCGTTTGCGGGGATTTCGGGCGGGCTGCCGGCGGCGCCGTAGCCCAGGGCGCCGGGGATGATCAGGCGACGTTTGCCGCCGACTTTCATGGTGCCGAGGCCTTCGGTCCAGCCCTTGATGACGCCGCTGAGCGGGAACGTCGCTGGTGAGCCGCGGTCGACGGAGCTGTCGAACTTCGTGCCGTTTGTGAGCCAGCCAGTGTAGTGCACCGTGACGTTGTCAGTCGCTTTCGGCGATGCGCCGTCGCCGACGGTCTGGTCGATGTACTGCAAGCCGCTCGGCGTCGTCTGGATCTTTCCGTTGAGCACCGGGATGCCGGGCGCGTTGCCGGTGTTCGCGGGCGTCTTCGACGACGAACTGGAATCGCTGCCGCAGCCGGCGAGCAGCGCGGCGATGGCGAGCGTAGCGACGAGCAGGGTCTTCATGCGTTCTCTCCGTTTCTTCGCGCCGAGGCATTGAAGCCACAACGCGCATTCGTGCTCGGTTAGTTCGTTCCGGCTCCGGACGCGAGCCGCGCATCGATCGCGGCGGCGATCTTCGCGATGTCGATGTTGCGCGTCGATACTGCGTACATGCCGTGGACGAGCAAGACGTAGGTGGTGCCGCGGACGAACGCGAGCGTCTGTCCGTTGATGTTGTGTCCTGTGGATTGGCCGGCCACAGAGCCCGGCACCGTGCCGGAGTACGTGAAGCCTTTTGCGCCGATCGGCGCGGCGCTGACATCGAGCGTCGTCGTTGCGGCGTCGCGGGCGCCGGTCGTGAGGCCCGCCAGATAGTTGGCGGGCGTGAGCGCGTCGAGTGCGCCGGACGCGCTCTTCTCGTCGGACGAGAGCACGATCACGTTGACGAACTCGTCGCCGGCGCCGGTTGCGACCGTGGCGAAGAAGCCGCTGGCTTCGGACTTGAGGCCGGGTACGTCGCGCACGCTGACGAACTTCGATTGCTGGCGCTGAAGCGGCATGTCGGCCGGAAAGTCTGCGGTGTTGAGCAGCAGCGGGCCGAGTTTGGCGGCGGTGCTGGATGCGACGCGCGTCGCGAGCGCGCCGGCGTCTTCCGTCGGCGTCGCGATCGCCGGAGCAGGCGTGCCGGCTGCGGTCGGTGTAGACGTCCGGCTGCTCGACGAACCGCCGCAGGCTGTGAGCAGCATCGTAACCGCTGCGACGGCACACGCCGCGCCGGATAGTGTTCTGGTCATGATCTCCTCTACGCGGCGTCCGCAGCCGATGAGCCGCTCGCGGGAGATCGTACCAGAGCGGGCGGTCGGTGTGTTCCAGAACGGTGATCTGACGGGGCGCGACAAGTTCCGCCGGGGTGGCGCGAACCGGCTCTAGTCCCAGAAGTCGAGGACGGTGCGCATCGCCTTCTCGAAGTCTTCGTCGGACATCTGCTTGGCGAGGCCGCCGATGGTTTGGGCGTCCTGGCCGACGAGGTAGCGGCGCTTCGGCGCGTCGGACTTCGCCGCTTCTACGATGACATCGGCGACCTTCTGCGCGCTCTCGTGCTGGTCGGCGCCGGGGAGTTTGGACGACGATGCGTTGAAGCGCTGCTCGTACTCGACGTACGGTGAGCCCTCGTTGAAGCGGCGAGCGAGAATGCGGTTCGCGCCGAATTCCGTCTCGAAGCCGCCGGGCTCGACGATGACGACGCGCACGCCGAACGGGTGCAGCTCGAAGTAGAGGGAATCGCTGAGCGCTTCGACCGCGTGCTTGCTGGCCGAGTAGACGCCGCCGAACGGGGCGGACACTTTTCCGGCGAGCGATCCCACATTGATGATCGTGCCGCTCTTCTGTGCGCGCATGTGCGGCGCGACGGCGCGCGCGGCGCGGATGACGCCGAGGACGTTCGTTTCGAGCACGGCGTGGATCTCGTCGTCGTCGCAGTCTTCGATGGGGCCATGGATGCCGATGCCAGCGTTGCTGACGAGCACGTCGATGCGGCCCGATTCCTTGATCACGCCCGCGACGGCGGCGTCGACCGAGGCGCGGTTGGCGACGTCGAGCGCGATGACGTTCACGGTGACGTTGGCGGCCTTGGCCTCGCTCAGGAGGGCTTCGCCCTTGGCCGTGTTGCGCATCGATGCGTAAACGGTATCGCCGTGCCGCGCGAATTCGAGCGCCGCGAGCTTGCCGAAGCCGGTGCTGGATCCTGTGATGAGTACGACGGCCATGAGGGGACGCTCCTTCACGTGTAGTTCGGGTTTGGGGTGGGCTGGCACCTTAGCGCTTGGGCAGCGTCCGCGCTAGGCAAGGAGCGGGCGCTTGCTTCTGTGTTCCGTCCGCAGGAATATGAAGCGCGCTCTCGCAGGCGGCGGCCACTTCGCAACACACGTCAGGAGATCGATGAACAACGAGTTTGTCCCGGGAACGTATTGGACGCCGGAGAACGCTCGTGCCGCCGTTGCGCGTGTGACCGCGCACGTGGCCGGGCCCGAGATGCAAGCATTCATGCGCGATGTTGCTGCGGGCGCCGAGGCAGGCGGCAATCCGGCCGCGCTGTCAGCGGCGATGGCCTCGACGGAGCCGCCGCCCGAGCGCGAGACTTCGGCGATCGCGGCCGCGGACTGCTCGTACCGGCGCGGGCGGGCGTCGGACATCCCGGAGTTTGCGCGCCTGATCATCGCCGGCGAACTGCCGCCGCTGTTCATCGACGACTTCGTGGAGGGGTTCGTGGCGGTCGAGCACGAGGGGACGATCGTTGGCTGCGGGGGCCTCGAGATCTACGAGACATCCGGCGTCATCCGCAGCGTCGTTGTCGACGAGCGAGCGCGCGGCCAGAAGATCGGCGAGCGGATGGCGGAACTGCTGTTGGCGGAGGCGCGCAGTGCCGGGTTGACGGACGCGTATCTGTTCACGATGCACGCGCACAACTTTTGGCTGCGGTTCGGCTTCATTGATCTGCCGCTGGACTTGTGGAAGGCACCGCCGCGAGCATGCTGGCAGTATCAGTTCGCGTCGCAGTATCCGGCGGCGATGACGGATGTGTACCCGATGTGGCGCAAAGTCGAGTAGCCCCTTTGGCAGAGACCTCACGCCGGCCTTTGGCCGGGACGGAGGATCGTCGTGGTAGCCAGAGCGGCTGGAGGACAACGATGGATCTGGAGCTGACGTACATCAAGAATCCGGACGGCAGCCAGACACTGACGATACCGGAGGATCGCAAGGCAGCCGCGATCGCGTTTCTGCGCGACGGCGGAGCGAAGAGTGCGGCCGAGATCGAGGCGGTCGTCGAGGCCGGCCACGAGGCGCTGCTGCGGGCGATCGACGGACTGTCGGATGCGCAATCGACGTTTAAGCCGG
>JANXYW010000115.1 GCA_025355835.1 Chloroflexota bacterium | reverse complement strand
GCGGCTTACCGACTCGCCCGGGAAGTAGCGTTGCATCGAGTGCCGTCCGAGTGTTACCACGACCTTCGGCGCGATCGCAGCGATCTGCGCATCGAGATACTTGCTGCAGGACGCGATCTCGTCCGGTTGCGGGTCGCGATTTTGCGGCGGTCGGCACTTCACGACGTTCGCGATGAACACGGTCGTCCGGTCGAGGCCGATACTGCGCAGCAGGTCGTCGAGGAACTTGCCCGATGCGCCGACGAACGGCCGTCCTTGCTGATCTTCGTAGAATCCTGGCCCTTCGCCGATGAACATGATGTCCGCGTCCGGATTTCCCTCGCCGGGCACGCTGTTCGTCCGGCCTTGGTAGAGAGCGCAGTCCTTGCAGCCCGCGACCTGCCTCGCGACATTGGCCAGGATCTTGCGCTTGTCGATCACTTCGGCATCCATGCTCAAATCGTCGCTATCTCCACCGGACGCCCCGTCCGAAGCCCTCGTACACTCGTGAATATGGCCTGAGCGCCCAGTGCGAGCGCGGTCAAACCGTAGATTCGCTTCAGCGCCTCCGCATCAATCGCGTTGGCCGCCAGCGATGCCGCGAACGCAGCAACGACCGCCGGTGGAATCACCCACTTCGCGATTTCGATGTCCACCGCCTTCTGGCGAAGGTTCGTCACCGTCCCCATTGCCCCTGTGAATACGATCACGACGAGCGAGACGCCCTGCGCCACCTTCTGCGGGTCGCCGCCACCGTGGACGTCGGCCAGACCAAAGATAACGATGGCCGGGACGAAGATCGCGCCTCCTCCGACACCCAACACGCCCGCCAGCATACCGCCGGCGAAGCCAAATCCAGTTTCAATGAGCAGCCCCGCTGCTCCGTCCTCCGGCGCGCCTGCCGATACATGCCATACCAGCTGGCGGAACGCGACGAAGAGGAGGAATGCCCCGAACAGCAGCCGTAGCTGCAGCGCGGGTACCTTCACCATCGCCCTCGCGCCCGCGTACACGCCGGCGATTGCTCCGGGCGTCAACGCAAGCACGAGCCGCCAATCGATATTACCGGCGCGCCAGTACCCGGCGACGCCCGCAATCGCAACGAACGTGATGATGGCGAGCGAGGTTCCGTGCGCACGGTGCTGGCTTAGTTTCAACCAGCCCGTCAGCATCGGCACCATTACGGCGCCGCCGCCCACGCCCGTCAGCCCACTGAAGGCGCCTCCAGCGGCTCCCGTGACTACGGAGAGCATGCCTCGTCTATCGGGCGCCTTCGTCTGCTCGCCACCTCTCGCCGCGATTCTATCACGGTAGCCGAGCGCGCGGACAGTACCAGCACACCCGATCGAGCACATGATCCAAAAGAACGACATGACATAATGGTGCGGCTAGGTTCGGGCAGGCTTCGATGCCCGAGTAGGGGCGCTCCGTAGAGCGCCCTTCCGTTCGGACGACCCATCTTCCGAATTCCAGGTTTGGCGCGGGTGTGCGACCGGCTGACCGGCTGACGTGGCTGCTACGCGCGGCGAGCGCCGATGACGCTGTTGCCTTCGACCAGCTTCGCCAAAGCGCATCCGACGAAGTACAGGACAAGGATCGGCAGCGCGACGACCATCTGCGTTACGGGATCGATGGACGGGGTCACAACTGCCGCGAGTACGACCGCGAAGAGAATCGCGTATCGCCACCAACCCAACAACTTCTTCGAGGTGACGACGCCGATCTTCGCGAGCCCCATGATGACGAACGGCATCTCGAAGACGAGGCCCGTGATCAGCAGCAGCCGCGTTACGGTGTCGATGTAGGTCGCCACGCCTATCGTTGAAACGACATCCTTGTTGTTCGGATTGAGCAGGAACTTCAATGCGGGAGGCAACTCGGCGTAGTAGGCAAACGCCATACCGAGGACGAACATCAACGACGCGCCGATGACGATCGGATATAGCCAGCGCCGTTCCGTCTTCGTTAGTCCCGGCGCGACGAACGCCAGCACCTGGTAGATAATCACCGGCATAGCGATAGCGAGGCCAAGCAGCAGCGAGACGCGAAAGTACGTGCTCCAGTAGTCCAGCAGCTGGAACTGGTGCAGTTTGAAGTTGGAGTCAGTCTTTTGCCCCGGGATGACGAGGAAGTGGATCGCGTATTTCGTCAACGGCCAGATCGATACACCGATGCCCACGATCAGTGCGATCGCGCTCCACATGACGCGGGTGCGCAGCTCCTGTAGGTGCTCGATGATCGTCAGCACCTTGCCGTCGTCGTGTGCGCCCTGCGCGTTCATCGGGCCGGCCTGCGTCGTCATCGCGCCTCTTCGACCAGGGGAGCGGGTTCGAGCGGAACCGCGCCGTTCGTCACGACTGTTGGCACACCCGGCTGCGCCTCAGGCGCCGCCGACGGGATCTCTGCCCATTTCGGCGGTTCGGCAACAGCGGAGTCGATGGCGGACGCGCCGTTCGAAGGGGATATGGAAACGGTGGCGTCGGCCTTTGCGCCCTGCACTTCGGCGCGGACATCTCGCACGGCGTCCGTCACAGACTTCGCCGCGCCGGTGATTCCCGTCTCGATCTCTTTCCAGGTGCTCTTCTCGCCGGCGGTGTCCTTCTCGAACTCCTGAATCACTTCGTTGAACTCGGCGGCGAGGCTGCCGGTGTACTTCCGTATCTCGCGGATCGTTCTGGCCAGATCCGCAGCCAGCTTCGGCAGGCGCTCCGGGCCGACGAAGACAAGCGCCACCACCAGGATGACGATTAGTTCCGCCGGTCCCACGCCAAAAAAGTTCATACGTGCAGTGTACGCCAGCCACCGAACTCATCCCAAAGCAGCGCTTCGGCCGTTCGGAACAAGAAAAGCCGCCCTTTGGGCGGCTCCTCGAGAACTACAAACTACGGACTACGAAACCACAAACTATCCCTACTCGTCCTCGACGCCGAGATCCTTCAGGTAGTCCACTGCGTCCTGCACACTGGCGATCTTCTCGGCGTCCTCGTCGGAGATTTCCAGCGTCTTGCCGTCCTTGCTGAACTCCTCTTCCATCGACATGATGAGTTCCACCAGGTCGAGCGAGTCGGCGTTCAGGTCGTCGACGAACGACGCGCTCGGTACGACCTGATCCTCTTCGACGCCAAGCTGGTCGACGATGATCTTGCGTACCCGTTCGAACGTTGTTGCCACGTTGATATCTCCCTTTGATCGGCCGAGCCGGAGAACTAGTTTCCTGGAGCGAGTGACAGGCTCACCGAGCCGAGCACTCCGTTGATGAACTTCGCGGAATTGTCGCTCCCGAAGCTTTTGGCAAGTTCGACGGCCTCGTTGATCGCCGCTCGAATGGGCGCCCCATTATTCATCAGGATCTCTCGAATCGCAAGACGGAGGATGTTCCTGTCGATGGCGCTCAGTTGGTCTACGGGCCATTGCGGCGCAGCTTGCCGAATCACATCGTCGATGGCGTTCCGCTGCTCGATGACGCCTTCGACGAGTTGGCGGGCGAATGCCGCCTGGGCCTCCGTGAGGTTTTCTTCGACGCAGAGGCGATCCAGCGATGCCAACGTCTCGTGACCGGACACGTCCGTTTCGTAGAGCGCCTGCAGCGCCGCGACGCGCGCCTTTCGACGGGGGTTCGTGGCCACTAGTACATCACCAGCCCGCCATCGACCGTGAGCACGTGGCCGGTGACGTACGCTGCCTCGTCCGACGCCAGGAAGACCGCTGCGGGCGCCACGTCCTCTGGCTTACCAGTGCGACCCACGGCGACCATCCGCATGATCTCGCCGCGCTGCGCTTCCGTGAGATCCGCCGTCATCTCCGTATCGATGATCCCCGGTGCGATGATGTTCGCGGTGATGTTGCGCGATGCAACTTCTTTCGCGATGGCCTTCGTGAAGCCGATCATGCCGGCCTTGGCGGCGGAATAGTTCGCCTGTCCAGCGTTGCCGACGATGCCGGCGACGCTGCTGACACTGATCACGCGTCCGAACCGTTGCCGCACCATCGGCCGGATCGCGGCCTTCGTGACGCTGAACGTGCCCTTGAGGTTCGTATCGATGACCTTGTCCCATTCCGCCTCGGACATCCGCAGGATGAGATCGTCGGCGGTGACGCCGGCGTTATTCACGAGAATATCGATTCGCCCGAACGCAGCGATCGTTTGTTCGACGAGCGACGCCGCCGCCGCCGGGTCGCCAACGTCGCCCGCGATGATGATCGCTGCGTCGGCGCCGCCGATCGTGCGTGCCGTTTCCTCCGCTGCGGTAGCATTCGTGGCGTAGTTGATCGCCACCTTCGCCCCGTGGGCCGCTAGCGCAAGCGCGATCGCCTTGCCGATACCGCGCGATCCGCCGGTGACGAGCGCGACTCTGCCCGTGAGGTCGAACAGTCGCGTCATGTCAGGGATCCTACGTTGTTGATGTTTCTCGTCTCAGCGCTGGACGCGATGCGCTTGATCAGTCCTGTCAGAACGCGTCCGGGGCCAATCTCTACAAACGTGGTCACGCCGTGCGCCGCCATATACTCGACGCATTGCACCCATCGCACGGGGTGCGTGAGCTGGAATGTGAGCTCTGCCGCGATCGCGTTCGCATCGCTCGTCGCCTGTGCTGTATCGTTTGTGACCACCGGCACGCGCGGTGCACCGACGGCCGCGCTGGCGACGGCTTCCGCCATCGCCGCAACGGCTGGTTGCATCAGCGACGTGTGAAAGGCGCCGCCCACGTCGAGCGGGATTGCGCGCCGCGCTCCGCGCTCCAGCGCCAGCGCGCACGCCTTCGCGATGGCGTCCTTCGTTCCTCCGATGACGATCTGGGTCGGCGAGTTGATGTTGCACAACTCAGCGCCCGCGTCACGGCACACGGCTTCTGTTGCGGCTTCGTCCAATCCCATCACGGCCGCCATTGCTCCCGGCGCGGCGTCGGCTGCCGCCTGCGTAATGCGTCCGCGCGCTTCGACGAGGCGAAGACCTGCCTCGAATTCGAGTGCGCCTGCGGCAGTCAGCGCCGTGTACTCGCCAAGGCTATGCCCGGAAACGAATGCTGGATCGTCGGATAGCGCTCCGCTCGCCTGCGCCGCCGCGAGACAGGCGAGGCTCGTGACATAGATCGCCGGCTGTGAGTTGAAGGTCTTGCCCAGTTCGCTGTCCGGCCCTTCGAAGCAGAGCGCAGAGATCGACCGACCGAGGACGACGTCCGCCCGATCGTAGAGATCGCGCGCGGCCGGATACGCCTCGTACAGGTCACGACCCATCCCGGACTCTTGCGAGCCCTGTCCGGGAAAGACCCATGCGACGGATGTGTCAGGCATCGGAGGAACAGATAGGGAACAACGCCAATGGCAAGGCGTGGAGCAAAGCTACTCCGCCACCTTCGCGGCCTTCACTTCAACCACAAGCGTGCCCTTGTAGAACCCGCAGGTCGGGCAAGCCGTGTGGGAAAGTCGTGCATTTCGGCACTGGGGGCACCGCGATAGCCCGGTCGGCTTCAGTGCAAGGTGGCTGCGCCGCTTTCCCTGGCGCGCCTTTGGATACTTACGTTTTGGCAGTGGTGCCACGGTCTCGTGCTCCTCTCGTGAGTTTCAGCGCGCAGTCTAGCGGAACAGCGCTCGGCGGGCTAGCAACCACTTCTGGTTCGGGCGGACCCGCAGTTCGGCAGGTTCGCGTACCGGACTGAACCTGCCCTACCCGAGCTTTAGCTTCGCCAGCGCCGACCAGCGGGTGTCGATCTCCTCGCCGGAGCATGCGTGTCCGACCGCTGCGATCTCCTCGCCACATATCGGGCACAGACCGCGGCAGTCGTCTTCGCAGACCGGGGCCATCGGCACCTCCAACGTCCAGTACTGCGCTACCGCTTCCGCCAGGTCGAGCATGTGGCGCGCATCGATGCGGTAGGCGTCCTCTTCGCCTTCGACAGTCTCGATCGCTGCGCCACTCGCTGCGTCGAGCGTGGGGATGTATTCCTCGGCGATGTCTATGTCGATCGGGTACGCGATCGGCTTCACGCAGCGGCTGCAGACGTCGTCCATGGCGCCGTGCACGTCGGCGCGTACGAGCACGCCGCGCGGCGTCCGGTCGAGGCGCACACGGCCCATAACGCGGTGCGTTGCACCATCGATCGCGATGTCGTCTTCGATGCCGTACTCGCGGGTTGAGCCCGTTGGCTCTTTCAGAAGCAAGGACACGTTGAATTGCATGGCGCCCACCTCGGAGGGATGCATCCAGCGTAGCGGCCCGAAACTTCGATCGCCAATTGACCCGGCAGCTTGTCGCCTACGCCACGCGATCACCTATAATCGCCAGACAACGTCCGAGTCCGCATTGCACTGACGATCCCTCGAACCCCCGTGGTGGGGCAGCATGGCCGCCCCGGTCGAGCGTCGCCGTGGAAGGCCGGAATGGTATCGATCCACACCATGACCTGGATTTCTGATCTCCGGCGTTTGCAAGAAACCGACGTAGCGCTGGATATCCGGCGTGGGTCGTTCAGCGACGCTGAGTCGCGGATGGGCGAGACCGAAGAACTCATCGCGTCGCGCGTCCGCGTCGAAGAGCTCGCCGCTGAACTGCGCGTGGCGCGCGGAGGGCAGAAGGACATCGAACTCGAGGCCGACGCGCTCAAATCGAAGATCGGGCCCGCGGAAACGAAGCTCTACAGCGGTTCGATCAAGAATCCGAAAGAGCTCGCCGATCTGCAGGCGGACATCGACCAGCTCAAGCGGCACCTCTCCGCTGTCGAAGATCGCGATCTCGAAGCGCTCGCACTGCTCGAGACAGCCGAGAACGCGCACCGCTCCGCGGCCGCCGAACTGACGGCTATGGAGGCCGCGTGGAACGAGGAGCAGGCGGAGATGGCAGCGCTGATGAAGGCGCTCGCCATCGAGATCGCGGAGCACGACGTTGTGCGCGCGGAAGAGGCGGTCGAGATCGCTGCGGACACGCTAAAGGCGTACAACCATATTCGCATCGCGCGGCAGGGCCGGGCGCTGGCGAAGGTCGATCGCAACCTTTGCCTGGGTTGCCGGATATCACTGCCGACGAACGTGGTAAACAAGGCGAGAGCGGGAAATGTGCTGGTGCAGTGCCCCAACTGCGAGCGCATCCTGCATGCGTGACGTATGAGGGCCATCGGCTACTTCCGTGAGTCTGCGCAGCGCGGCGAAACGCTCGCGCAGCAGAACAAGGCCTTCCTCGAGTTCTGCGAACGCGAGGGCTACGAGGTCGCGGGCTCGTTCGTCGATGCCGCGAGCAGCAACGGCCACGCGCCCGGATTTCGCCAGCTCGTCGCGTTCCTCCGCGAGCGCGACAAGGGGTTCGTTGTTGTCGTCATCCCCAGCATCGAAGCGCTGGGCGGTGATCTGCGTGACGCAGCGCGACGCTTCTTCCAGATCGAAGGCCTCGGCGCACAGATCGCGCCCATGACCGGCACGACGGATCCGGCGGCGGATCTCGTGACAGCATGGGGCGCGCAGGACGTCAACGCTCGCCTTGGCGATCGCGTGCGCGCGGCGATGCGCAAGAAGGCCGTCAAGGGCGAGGTTCTGGGCCGGCCACCGTACGGGTACAAAGTCGGCAATCGCCGCAGGCTCGAGTTAATTCCCGAAGAGGCCGTTGTCGTGCGCTACATCTTTCGGCTCTACCTCAACGAGGGCATGGGCATCCGTCTCATCGCGCGCCGGTTGAACGGCGAAGATCTGAAGACCCGTCGCGGCGGCAACTGGAGCATGGTTAGCATCCGTGACATTCTTCGCAACCGCGCGTACCTGGGAACGTACTCACGCTTCGGCGTGCGCGTACCGGGCAGCCACCCGCCGCTTGTTTCGACGGAAGACTTTCGGATGGTGCAGGATCGCCTCAACGCACGCCGCACGAGCTACGCGCCGCGCGTCGCTTCGCAATTTCTCCTCTCCGGCATGGCCCACTGCGGGCATTGCGGGAACAAACTGATCGGCGTCAGCCGCAAGCAATCGTGGAAGCGTCAGAGCGGCGAGAAGGTGTCGAACTCCTATCGCTACTACCAGTGCGAGTCGCGCACGAACCAGAGTGTCTGCGGTTATCACACGCGCCGTGCGGACGACCTGGAAGCGCAGGCGCGCCAGGCGCTCAGCGACGCGTTCTCAATCGGCTCCGGATTCCCGCAGGCCGGCGATGACGCCGCCGTGCTGGCAGAGCAGCAGCTGGAGCTGGAGCGGCATCGCGCGCGACTCCGCGCCATCGACCGCCGCCTTGGCGGCTACATCGATGCCGCTTCCAAGGGCCGCCTCCCGAAGGAGAAGATGCACACGCTCAGCGTGGGCGCAGCTGGCGACCGCCTTGGCGTCGAAGACGCGATCGAGATCGCCGAGCGCCGCATCGCCGAACATCTCAGCGCGTCCGACCGCAAGCGCGCTCGCGAGAAGGACGTCGCGCACCTGCTCGATGATTGGGACGAGATTCCGTTCCCGGAACGCCAGTCCGCGCTGCGAGAGGTTGTCGCCCGCATCACCGTGACCGACGATCAGGCGCTCAGCCTGACGCTCCGGGCCTGAGGCGTGGCGGCGAAGAGCATCACGATCGCCGCAAACGCCGATCGCGTGCTTTCGCAGCTCGACGACTACGCCACCGCGAACGATGGCGCACTCGAACGCCTGCATCTGCAGAATGGCGCGCGCCTCAAGCTCGACCTTGCCAGCGGTAGCATCGGCCTCAATCTCTATCCGTCGAAGGGCGGCGGCTGCAAGATCGTCTTCGACCAACCGCTGTCCGAGCATGCCGACGCGATCGCGGCGCTCGTTGCGGGCAAAGCGTCCGACGTGAAGTCGAGCAAGAGCGCCGGCACAACGATTGAGCCGGTGCTTGCGGATGCGACGTGCTGGGTTGGCAGCGACGAGAGCGGTAAGGGCGACTACTTCGGCCCGCTCGTCGTGGCCGCCGTCGCGTTGACGCAGGAGAACTGGCGCGTCCTCGTCGAGCTGGGTGTGCAGGACAGCAAGAACCTTACCGACGACCGCGCGCTGCGGATCGCAGGCGAAATTCGCGACGCGTTCCCGAACGAGGTGATCGCCATCATGCCACCGCGCTACAACGAGCTGTGGAAGAAGTTCGGCAACGTCAACCGCCTGCTCGCCTGGGCGCACGCGCGCGTGATCGAGAACGTGATCGAGAAAGCACCCGATGCCACGGCCGCGGTCGCGGACCAGTTCGGAGATGAGTCGCTGATTCGCAACGCGTTGTTCGAGCGCGGGCGCGAGGTTCAGCTGCTGCAAATGCCGCGCGCCGAACGCGATCCCGCCGTCGCCGCAGCGTCGATTCTGGCGCGTGCGGAGTTCCTCCGCCGCCTCGACCAGCTCGGCCGCGAAGCCGGCGTCCGTCTTCCGAAAGGCGCGTCA
>JANXYW010000066.1 GCA_025355835.1 Chloroflexota bacterium | reverse complement strand
TACTATCTATAACAACACCATAGGGCAGGTCGGCACACGGCGGCGAGCCGCGACGTGTGTTCGGTTGGTCAGAGCGATCTATTGAACTGGGCCAACGCCCCGCGCTAGCTCGCTTGCTGCGCACGGAGGCGGGCGATAACTTCGCCCTGGAGAACGCGCTTCGCTCCGGCGCGCGCCGGCGACAGGCCGCCGCCAGCTTCGTTGGCAAGATGCTCTTGCCAGTAGTGGTTCGACTTCGCGACGACGGTGATGACGCTCTTCACCTGATCCTTCAGCTCGAAGCCGCGGTCGCCTGGCACGAACAGCGCGTCGCCGTCCGAGCGGGCGTCCACGTTTTCGAGAATGATCACCGCACCGAGCCACGCCGCCATGCGCTTCGAGTCGCATTGCACCGCCAGCCACCCGCCCGGCGAGGGTGTCGCGGTCAAACCGGTTGTCTCGAAGATGCCGCGCGCGATCTCGTCGATCATGCTGTCCTCGACGATCTCCTCAGGCGCGGCAGCGGGTGGCGCGAGCGCGTCCGCCGGTGCGCGGTGCGGCGGGCCGCCGTAGAGCGCGAGTTCGCAGAAGCCCTGCCACATCGTGCCCCAGTCCGGTTGGCCGTCATCGCGATACAGGAACGGCGCCGAACTCATCGGCCGAGCGATGAGCGGTTCGCCGTGGTGGTCCATCTTTTCGAGCCGCTGGAACGCGTCGTTTCCGTCGACGACAGTCGCCCATTCGTCTTCTTCGATCATCCAGAGGCCGACGTTCTCTTGCAGGTACGTCGAGAGTGTCGCGCAGAAGTCCTGGAGATCCGGAAGGTGATACGCGCCGCGCGACTTCGTCGGAATGATCAGTACAGCCGTGCTCATGCGTGGACATCTCCGTGTGATCGCGCAACGGGCGCGGCCCTGCTGCGTACCGTGTTCGAAGGCTGCTTGTGTGTTCAGGATCGGCCATTTGATGGCGCGAGTGGCTCGGCAGGCGCCCCTATACGGCGGGATGGGAATCCCTACAAGGCGCTCGGCCTACACGCTTCGCCTACCAAACGCGTCAATGCGCTGGTAGGCTGGATGGGCGGCGACTGAGGGCCTGTGCGAGCTACGCGCGGGCCCTTCGTGTGGCTACGAACACGACTCGGCGGGTCGTGCGCGACGTTCGTGCGGAGGTCTTCGCGATCAAGCTCTGCTTTCTGATGTATCACGGGTCCATGGAGTCGGGCGGGCAAGGCGTCTACCTCGCGAACGTCACGCGCGAGCTGAGTCGGCTGGGCCACGACGTGCATGTGATCTCGGGGCCGCCGTATCCCGTGTTGGATGCGTCCGTCACGGAGCATCGCATCACGACGCACAGCTTTCAATCCATGCTGCTGGATCGCAACGCCTACTTCGGCCACCGCGCGCCGCTGAGCCACTTGCAGCCGCTGAACTTCTACGAGTTTGCCACCACGCGCTTCACGTTCTCGTCGCTGATCGCGGTGTTCAGCCTGCGGGCGCTGGTGAAGCTGCGCGAGGTCGAGGCGCAATACGGGCGCTTCGACCTCGTGCACGACAACCAGACGCTTAGTTACGGCACGTACCTGACGCGCAGCCTGCTCGATCGGGCGGTCGTAGCGAACGTGCATCATCCGCTCGACGTCGACATCGCGAACGGGCTGCGCGAAGTGCGGTCGATCGGCGGGCGGGTGAAGCGCATCGCCTGGTACCCGTGGCACATGCAGCATGTCGTGGCGCGCCGGCTCGACGCGCTGATCTCGGGATCGCGCGCGTCGGCAGCACTGATCGAGCGGCTCTGGCGTTTGCCGCCGGGGCTCATGCACACAATCTACGACGGCGTCGATTTGGACGCGTTTCATCCGGCGTCCGCGAGCGAGATGGAACCGGGCACGCTGCTCTTCGTAGGCAACTCCGAGGACTACAACAAAGGCATCGTATACCTGCTACGGGCGATGGCGCAGCTGCCGGCCGCGTCGAAAGCGCACCTGTACGTCGTCGGCGGGCCTTCGGTCGCACCGCGCGTCGCGCCCACGGAGATCGAGCGGCTGGGTATCGGTGATCGGGTGACGATCGTCGGACGGGTTTCCGAGCGCGAGCTTGCGGCGTGGTACCGGCGGGCGCAGATCCTGGTATCGCCATCACTCTACGAAGGGTTTGGGCTGCCGGTCGCAGAGGCGATGGCGTCGGGAACGGCGGTGATCGCCAGCGACGGCGGCGCGCTGCCAGAACTGGTCGCCGACGGCGAGACGGGCCGCGTCGTGCGCGCCGGCGATGCGGCCGCGCTCGCGGATGCCATCGGCGGTCTGCTTGCATTGCCGGAGCGCTGCCGCGAGATGGGTGCAGCCGGACACCGGCGCGCGCTGGAGCGATTCACGTGGGGAGCGACGGCATCGAACACGGAAGCGCTGTATCGCGACGTGCTGGCGCGGCGAGGCGCGGGACGGGAGCCGCGAAGGTGACGAAGGAGCACGAAGGTAGGATTGCCCGGGAGACGGACTCGGGGATGGAACGCCTGCCGCGGTTTGTCGGACTCCCCTCGCTTTGGGCTAGGGGCGGCGCGCTTGTATGCTGTTGGACGAGACACAAACGGAGGAACCGCGATGCGCAAAGACTTGATGGAGATTCTCGCCTGCCCCATGTGCAAGAGCGAGCTGACGCTGACGATCGACGAAGAGAAGGACGACGAAGTGATTCGCGGGGCGCTGTTCTGCGCGAAGTGCAACGAGCGCTACCCGATCGAAGACAGCATCCCGAATCTGCTGCCGCCGGACCTGCGCAAGGCGACGAGCGGCGCCTAACCTCGGAGGGATTGCCATGGGACGCTCCAAGCAACTCGGTACGCTGCTGATGATCGGCGCAGGGATTCAGGCGCTGTTCATGCTCGTCGGGACGATGCGGCGCAGCTATCTCGCAATCGCGCTGCCTGTGCTGGCGGCGACGAGCGCGATCTGCGCACTGGCCTTCTGGGTCGGCTGGACGATGGCGAACACCGAACCCGAACTGGCCGAGCTCGAAGAGCAGGAGTCGGTGCCGGTCTCGATCTAGTCGCGCGTGCGCGATTTCGTATTAAAATACATGCAGTTCGAACCGGACGAGGGCGTTCTACGGAATGCCCTTTCGCGTGCGTGACGCATACCGGCAACCTCACCTCCGGCCTTCGGCCACCTCCTCTCCGCCGGGCGGAGAGGAGATCACACGACGTTGGGGCTTGCTCGCCGAGCCGACAGCGCCATGCGGGAGGTGGCTGGTCTGTGGTTGTAGCGTGTCCACTGGATCGCCACCGATCCACGTTACGAAGCGAGACTTCCCGCTGGGGAAGCGGAAACGCTCGAACGGTTGTACGTCGAGCGTTTTCTGCGGCGGGTGCCGGCCGGAGACGGGCGCGTCCATGAAGGACGACGGTTAAAGTCGGAGTTTGCCGTGGGAGGGCTGGCGGCGGCGCTGACGGGGATGGCCCTCTTCTTCTTCCATGAGGTCGATGGGCGGGGTGGAGACGGCCTCGTGAACGTAGCCGCAGCAGAGGCAGGTGCTGTAGGCGCCGTACCAGTCGCGTTCTACGATCATGGAGCCTCGGCAGCGGGCACAAGTACGAGGAAGATCGGACGTCGTCATGCTATCCCTCCCAGAGCCCGATGGGCCCAATTCCTCCGCCCACGCAGAGGGTCAGAAAGCGCTTGGTTGTGCCAGCCATGGGCCTTCCGAATGCCTACGGGGTTAGCTGTCGGGTTCGGGTTGAAAGGCTACCCTACGCGTCAACGCCCGTTGCCGGGTCGCTGCGCGATTCACCCCAGCCGCGCGTCGCGCGGCGGTCGGTTCCCCCGTCCTGTCGGGACTCGTGAGAGCCACCTTCAGGTTCGGCTTTGGAGCCTGCACGAGGCCTGCTCCAGCACTCTGAACACATGCTCAAAGCGCGCTTGTGATTTCAAGAACATAGTAAGACGGCACCCCCAAAGCTGTCAACCCCCAAATGCGATCTTCGTGCGGATTCTGTAAAGCTGGCGAGCCATTTTGCGCAAATCGGAACAAAGGTGCGGTTTGGTTGCGTTCCGATCAGCGAACGATCGGCCTACCTGTAGTTAGTTACGTCAAGTTGCAGGCACTCGCTACGGGCTGCCTCGCTTCCCCGCGACTCACAGCCGGGGACGGCTGTGCCACTCGTACGACGCAGGATCGCTGGGGCTCGTGCTAGGCGAGGCGGGCTGCCAACAGCCGGCGGCGGCTGTCCGGCATCGCAAGGCTACGTTACGCCGACGGCGAGGCCGCGTCGGCTTCGCGGGCCGCGGCATAGCAGCGTTCTACGAGCTGGGTGGTGGCGAAGGCTTCTGCGGCGCTGACGGCGGGTTCTCCGACGCCGCAGATCGCATCGACGAAGCGGCCATCGGCCTCGATGTAGCCCCAGCGCTCATCGCGCGGCTGCTGGGCGAAGTCAAGCGTGAGCGCGGCCTGCTGGTCGCCGGTGGAGAAGGTGATGCGCTCCATCTCCTCCGTGACGATGGCCGCGTGCTCGCCGTACACCTCGACGCGCTCGAAGGGGAAGAGCCACGTCGCGTGGGCGGAGGTGGCGAAGACGGCGGACGCGCCCGATTCGAACGTGAAGAGCATCGAGAAGTCGTCGAGCTGGTCGTACACAGTGGAGCGGGCACGGCAGACGACTTCGACGGGCTCGCCGAAGAGGTAACGCGTCAGATCGAGCATGTGAATCGGCGTCTCGTACAAGAAGCCGCCGGATACGAGCGGGTCGCCCGTCCAGGCGGGGCGACGCAGTTCGCCGCGATTCATCTTGAGCAGCGCCGACGAGAGCACGACGTCCCCGCTGACGAGGCGATGCTTCAACTCGCGGTAGACGCCGGCGAATCGGCGGTTGAATCCGGCCTGATAGACACCACGCGCGCGCTGCGAAGCATCGAGCACAGCGCGTGCATCGTCGATCGACGTGGCCATCGGTTTCTCGGAGAACACCGAGACGCCAGCGTCAAGCGCGTGGATCGCAACATCGGCGTGGAGTGCGTTCGGCGTGCAGATGTAGAGCGCATCGACTTCGCCGAGAAGGTCATCGAGCGACGGCACGACCGCAGCGCCGGTGTTGAGCGCGAACGTCGTGACGCGCTGCAGATCGGGGTCGATGACGGCGTGGACGCTGACACGCGGGTCGCGCGCGAGCACCTCCGCGTGTATGCCAGCGATGAAGCCGGCGCCCATGAAGCCGATGCGCAGCGTGTCCACTAGACCAACTCCTGTCGTTTGCTAACCATCGATGGCGTACCCCGCCGCCGTCAGGACGGCTTCAGCCTTCATCTTCGCATCACGAGCTACCTCGCGCGCGTCGCGCTCCCAGTATTCGGGACGGAAGATCTCGATGGACATCGTGCCGTCGAAGCCGCGATCACGCAGCGCGGACAGGATCTCGACGATCGGGATCACGCCCTCGCCCGGGAAGAGGCGGTGGGCGTCGGTCAGTTCGGCCTTCGGATGATCCTCGCAGCCGTTGAGGTGCACGACGAACAGCTTCTCGATGGGCACCCTCGCGAGATCGGCCATCTGGCTGCCGCCGGCGTGGAAGTGGAATGTGTCGATCACCATCCCGACGTTCGAGCGATCGGCCGCGGTAACGATTTCGATCGCCATATCGAGCGTCGGCACGGAGCAACCGGGCTTGCCGAGGAACTCGAATGCGAGGCCGATGTCCTCGGCGGCATCGGACATCATCCGCAGCACCTCGACAGCGTCGGCGACGGCGGCAGGCCGTGTGGACCCCTCTGGCGCGCGTCCAGGCACGACGACGATGCTGGGCGCGCCGATCCCGCGCGCGAAGCCAGCCGTGCGGCGGAGCTGATCGATGATTTCGCGGCGGCCTGCTGCGTCGCGAGGCGTGATGTTTTCGATGGAGTTGATGCACCACGGCTGCACGCCGAGCGCGCGCATGCGGCCGCCCAGCTCCTCGAGCGAGCGCTCTCGCAGGTATGCGTCGAGCTTGCCGGCCCAAACTTCGAGCGCGGTGAAGCCGGTCTCAGCGGCGATCTCGAGATCGTCGGCGAGCGGCGAGTGCATGATCGTGGCGCCGTTGAGTGCGAGTCGCATTTCTTGCGTATTGTCCGCGAATCAGGCGTTTGGGTATAGGGGGTGATGAGACGGCGGCGCTATCCGCGCACCTCACCGGTCGCCGCAGGCGACCGCCCTTGTATCCACGATGTGGAGAGGGCTCTCCGTTCGGGAAAGCGGCACAAAAATGCCCTTCGGTTTCGGAACGCGCGACCGACTCACAGCCGGGGACGGCTGTGCCACTCTTGGCGTGCTAGCGGGTGCCGTACAGCAGTGCGCGGATGTCTTCGCGGACGCTGGTGCCGTCGAGGCGGAGGTGGCGGGGGTTGTAGTCGTCGTGGTGAACGGTGATGAACATCTCGGTCGCGGCGACATCGAGCGGGAGGGGAAGGCCGCAGGTGCCTCCGTTGTCGGTTTTGGCGCGGGCGAGCACTTTTGCGTTGTGGGTGCTCAAGGTTATTTCCGCACCTTCCAGCGGCGGGCGCTCGCCGGATTCGTCGGCGTCGTTCGCGAGCACTTCGATCATGGCGGTGCGGCCGTCTTCGTGGCGCGTGATCTCGACAGCCATATCGATCAGGTAGACAAGCGGGTCGGGGATGATCGCCTTCATGCCGGCGTCGGTGACTGCGCGCACCTGGTTCGCCTTCAAAGACGCATCGACGGGCGCCATGCCGTGATCGGTCGTGATGATGAAGAGCGTGTCGTCGTAGAGACCAGCCGCTTCGAGCGCGGCGAGGATGTGACCGACGCGGATATCGGTCTCGTCGAGCGACACGCGCTGGCCGTCGGAGTGCGGTCCGTAGTCGTGGCCGACGCCATCGGTGAGCGTGAATTCGTGGAACATGAACTTCGGCGGCGGATGGCCCTCGTCGGTGTACAGCACGATCGCCTGCGCGACGCCGCGGCCGTCGACAATCGACTCGCCCTGCGCGCCCTTTTGGTCGTCCTCCAGCCACTTCGGGCTCGTGTCGCCGGCGTGGCGTGCGGTCAGTTCTTTGAGACGATCGCGGTCGCCGATGACAAGGCGTTCGAGCGTTGCGTGATCGGCGCCGCGCGTGCAGGGCTCGTGAATCGACGCCGTGAAGGCGCCGTGCTGGCCCTGCCAAGGACCGAAGACGCGGTGAAACGCCTCGTACAGCGTCTCGACGCCATCTCCGAGGAACTTCGCGGTGTTGAACTGCTGGCCTTGCGGCGTCACGACCTCGCGCTTTTCGCGCAGGTAGTACGTCGGGTTGACGATGTCGTGGTGGCCGCCCCAGGCGCCCGTGCCGATGGCGTTGTGGCTGGGCCAGGTGATGCTGGGGAAGTTGGTGAGCGATCCGTAGTCGAACATGCTGCCGTTGCGGATCAGGCGTCGCAGGTTGGGTATCGCGTCGGGATCGTTGGCGAGACGGAACTTCAGTTCGGTATTGCTCTGGCCATCGAGCAGGAGGATGTAGACGCGTTCCGGACGCGCGTCGCTGCCTGGGTCGATGATCTCGTCGAGGACGTGACCGTCTTGGCGCTTGAGGTAGACGTCGGGCGCGACGCCGCGCTCCGACGACGTGCGGCCGGTGACGTCCTTGCCGTCGATCAGCGGGAAGCCACTGAGGTGCGCGATCGTCGGTGCGATATCGATCTGGCGCGAGGGCGCATCGATGAGCGCACCTTGCTTGATGCCGGGGCCGGAGAAGACGAGCGGCGATCGCGCGTGAACAACGTCGAGCGCGCCGTGCTGGCCGGGCTTTCGGCCGAACGCGTACGCCTTCGGGTTGACGACGAGGTCGGGCGCGTTCGGGCTGTCGAAGAGCTGCGCGATGCGCTCGTACGCGAACGGGTACGTGTTGTGCTCGGGCTCGATGTACGCGGTGTTCGCTTCGATGCCGGGAAAGCCGGACGCCTTCGACGCGGCGAGCTCTTCGTCGATCGTCGCGAGCGCTCTGCGATCCTGGTTGGCGACGGGGTTGTCGCCGATCTGCTCGATGATGCGGTACTCGTAGCCGCTGCCGTCCTCGGCGTACGTGCGCTCGAAGCGGATCATGCCGCGCTTCGCCCAGACTTCGTACGCATCATCGCGATAGGTGATCACGAGGTCGGTCTGCGGGCCGACCGTGGCGTCGGTGAGCAGCGTGTGAATGGCGCGGTCGCCGGACTCGTACTGATGCGGGTCGAGGCCCTGCCCCTGGAGTCGCTCCGGGCCGACTGCGGGCGAGTTTGTAGTTTGTGGTTCGTAGTTAGTAGTTCTTGGTTCTACGGTCATGATTCGCAGGCCCCTATCGTGCGTAGGTTGTTGTGGTGGAGCCATCATCGGGTAGCGGTGGGCATCGCGCAACGGCTGCGCGTCGCCGCGAGTAGAATCGAGTCGAGTGTTAACGTGACGACGGAGGTGCTTCGATGCCTGCTACGACGAAACGCAAAGCAAAGCCAGCCGCCTCGAAACGAGCGCGGAAGCCGGTGGTCGACCGGCCCGACATCCCGTACGGGCTGAAGGGCCCGAAGGAGGGCATGGGGCTGCTGCCGTGGAGCCGCGTGAGCGAACGGATGCGTGGGTCGTACATCTATTGGATCTCGACGACACGCAAGGACGGCCGGCCGCACAGCATTCCGGTATGGGGGATCTGGCTGGACGAGACGCTCTACTTCAGTAACGGCGCGCTGACGGCGCGCAACCTCGCTCGCGATCCGCGGGTGTCGGTGAACCTCGAGCGCGGCGAGGATGTCGTGATCATCGAAGGCGCCGTGGAGGTCGCGAGCGGTAAGGCGCTGATCAAGCGAATCAACGGCGCGTACAACGAGAAGTATCTCTGGGAAGGGTCGCAGGACGTGTGGTTCGCCCTGCGCCCGCGCGTCGC
>JANXYW010000057.1 GCA_025355835.1 Chloroflexota bacterium | reverse complement strand
GTCGATAGTCGCCGCCATCTTCGCCAGCACCGCCGGCTCGCGATACGTCACGCCCGTCACGAGACAGCCGAGCCGGATGCGGTCGGTGACCGCCGCCAGCGCGGCCAGCGCCGACCAACCCTCGAAGCAGTTCGCGTTCGCATCCTGCCCCGGCCCGGGCGGGACGAAGTGATCGAACGTCCACGCCGAATGGAACTTCGTATCGCGGTCGAGGAACTTCCACATGTCCTCGATCTCGCGCCACTCCACATTGTTGAGGCTGGTCTGGATGCCGAACTTCATCTTCGTCATGCGGTCACGTCCTTCGCTGGTGGCGGCGCTGCTTCAGCTATGGTCCCTGCTTCGAGGGCCGCTGCATCTTCATCCATGATGGTCTTCAGGCTCGAGAGCGCGATTCCGCCGCCAGCCCTCAGGAGCGCCGCGGACGCGCGGTACCAGAGGAATGAGATCCCCTTGCGGTTCTCGATGCGCATGCGGTGTTCGACACGCGTCCCGCCGCCGGCCAGTGGGATGAACTCCGCAGTTTCGATGGCGGGGCGCGGCGACATCATGCCGAGCCGTCCCGTCACCGTCGTGCGGCAGGTGAAGTACTCGAATGGACGCCAGTCGACGTATTCGCGCGTAGCCGTGTACGGCCCGTGGTTGCAGTGGTACGACGAGCCTGCACCCGATCGGCCTCGCGCGTTGGGCTTCTGCACGTCCGGATTCTTGTCGAGGATGCGGCACGCCCAGCGCAGCCGCTCCACCGGATCGACGACGTATCGCCAGACGACCGCAGGCGGGTAGGGCGACTCAAAGATCCCTTCGGAATCGGCCTCGCCGGATGCGATGTAGACGCGCCGCGTCATGCGCATCGCTTCGAGAACCGGGGTGAGGTCGTGCACACCTCCGGCGGTTTCGCCAAAGGAGTCGTACGTTTCAGCGTGGTGTGGTAGGACGAACGCCGCGGGCAAATGCTGTAGGCAGGCGTCGGTGAAGAAGGCGTACGCTTGGACGCCGAGCGTCTCGGTGATGCTGTTCTTCAGCAGCCGGTGTGCGAGGATCACATCCGGCCCGGCGAGATCGTCGACGCCGCCGCTGGGCTGGACGACGTACGTGCCAAAGTGCGCGATGAACTTCAGCCCGAGCGAACCCATCGCTGCGCAGGCGTTGCACCGGCACGTCGTCCCGCGCACCATGTTCTCCAGCCGGTTCGAGAAGTCGAAGTAGCATGCTTCGAGCAGCTCAACGAGTCGCTCTCCGTCCGGGAACGCGGCCTCGTCCGCATAGCAGAACACCGCGTCGCCTTCGAGCTTGATGAACCGGAGCGGCGGCGCGAGGCGCTCGCGGATGAGCGTCGTCAGCTCGTGGATGATCGCCTGCGCGTGCTCCAGTTCCGTGCCCGTGAGGAACGCCGTGTACCCGGAGATGTCCGCGAGGACGAGGTACCCCTGCCGGGATCGCTGTTCGTCTGCCATCGGCTTCCGTCTCTCGCCAGTTTTGTCGAGCGCCGGTAAAGTGACCGAGCTCTGTCATGCTGAGCAAAGCGAAGCATCTTCCCCGGCCGAGATCCTTCGCGTCGCCGCTCAGGATGACAGATCAGCGGCTGAGCGACGACCAGCGCCCGATTAACTCCACAGATCCGGATATTCCGCCCGATGCGTCGCGCGTAGATCCTGGAAGTGCGCGAAGAACGCGGCGTCGGTCAGCGGTGGCGTTGTCATGATGACGGCGTCTTCGTTGTTGTCGGTGTAGTAGCGTTTGCGCAGGCCGAGGCGCGCGAAGCCGTACTTCTCGTACAGCCGCTGCGCGGGCTCATTCGATGCACGCACTTCCAGCGTGGCTTCGTCCTGCTCGGCGTCCATCGCCAGCTCCAGCGCCGCGATCACCAGCCGCTCGCCAATTCCCAGCCGACGGTAGCGCTCGCGAACCGCGACGGTGACGATGTGCGCCTCGCCGACCATCAGCCACAGGCCGATGAACCCGAGCAGGTATTCGTGCGTGCCCGCTGGCGTCTCGCTGCCCATGATGCGCCGTAGCGCTCCCCACAGCCCGCTGGTCGCCGGAGGCTCGATTTCGGTGTCGCGCAACTCAGCCAGCACGAGATAGCGCGCGAGCTTGTTCGCCAACTCGCGTTTGTATGCGGTCTGCGGCCACATAGCAGGGAATGACTCGCGCTCAACATCGGCGACTTGCGCGATGTCATCGGCCGTCATCGGCCGCAGCGTGGTCCGAAGGGCTGTGCGCATGGAACCTCGCGCCGCCAAGACGCGGCAA
>JANXYW010000029.1 GCA_025355835.1 Chloroflexota bacterium | reverse complement strand
CAGATGCTCGACGGGCTTGCCGTACTCCATCCCGAAGAAGCCCTCGCTCCACGACTTCACGCTGGTGCCGAGGCCCAGCGTGAATCGCCCGCCGCTGATCCGATCGAGGTCCATCGCAGCCATCGCCGTTTCGAACGGGCTACGCGCGAAGGCGAGCGCGATGCCCGTCGCGAGACGGATGCGCTGCGTCGCTCCCGCAACGACGGCGAGCGGGATGAACGGCGGCCCGTACACCTGCGGCGCGAAGATGCCTTCGAGGCCCATCGCCTCCATCTGCTGCGCCTGTGCGGTGATGAACTGCGCCGGCAGCGGCGACACGACGCCCCAGTACTTGCGCTTCTCGGTCATGGCAGGCGCTCCTTGGTTCTAGGTTCTAGGTTCTAGGTTCTAGGTTCTAGCGAGCATCGCCGGTAGCGCGTCCGCGTGCAACCTGTGATCTCGCGCGCTTGGAGATTGCGCGGCGGCTGGCCTACGCTCGCGGCATCGTCAGGCAGGTAGGGATAGGAGTGGAATGATGGACGATGACGGGAAGGTCCCGAACGGGGAGGAGATAGCGGCGCTGCACGAGCAACTCGCCGACGCGCGGGCGGACGTCGAGCGGTTGCAGCTCGATGCGGCGAACGCCGTCGCCGAGGCGGCGTTTCTACGTGACGACGTGCGCGTCTCTCACGAGGCGGTCGCCACTGCTGCGGCAGAAGCGACGACGCTGCGCGAGCAGATCGACGCCGCCACGCAGCGCGCGCAGACGGCGGCCGAGCGCTACCGCGATCTGGTCGTGCGGACGGAGCCGGCGCTGCCGGCGGATCTGATCGTCGGCGGCGATGTTGACGCGATCGACGCATCGGTGACGGCGGCGCGCGAGATCGTTGGGCGCGTACGGTCGCACATCGAATCGCAAGCGCAGGCGGGACGCGTGCCCGCGGGCGCGCCGCCAAGATCGGCGCCGGATCTCAGCGCCCTGACGCCAGAGCAGAAGATCCGGCACGGGTTGGCGGCGCGGAGTTCGTAGTTCGCGGTCGCGTCGTCATCGCCAGCCGCGAACACGCCACCGCGTGCCCTACGACGCAAGGGAGCGTTTCAGCGCCCAGTGGCCAGCGACCAATCACCAATCACCAATCACCAATGACAAGGAGACCAACACATGGCTCTGACACTTGCCGAGGCGGCGAAGCTCTCCAACGACATCGTGCTGCAGGGCGTGATCGAGACGATCGTGCTCGATTCGCCGATCTTGCAGGCGCTGCCGTTCATCGAGATCACCGGCAACGGGCTGACGTACAATCGCGAGAACACGAACCCGGCCGCGACGTTCTTCAACGTCGGCGATACATGGACGGAAGCGACGCCGACGTTCTCGCAGATCACCGCGACGCTGTCGATCGTCGGTGGCGACGCCGACATCGACAACTTTCTGCTGACGACGCGCAGCAACGTGCAGGACCTGCAGGCGGCGATCATCCGGCTGAAGGCGAAGGCGGTGCAGCAGAAGTTCGAGGACACGTTCGTCAACGGCGACACGGCTATCGATGCGAAATCGTTCGACGGCATCGACAAGCTGACGACGGGCGGACAGATCGCGACGATGGGCGCGAACGGCGCGACGATGACGCTGGCGAAGCTCGATGAAGTGATCGATCTCGTGAAGGGCGGACCGCCGGCGATGCTGCTGATGAGCAAACGCTCGCGCCGCACGCTGAACAACCTGGCACGCACGACCGGCAGCTTCCTCCAGACCGACCGCAACGAGTTCGGGCAGATGGTGCAGTTCTACGATGGCGTGCCGATCGGCGTGTCGGATTACATCTCGGACACGAAGACCGTCGGCACCAGCACCGACTGCTCGACGGTGTACGCGATGCAGATGGGCGAGGGTGCGTTCGCCGGGCTGACGGCGCCGGGCGGGCTGCAGGTCGAAACGATCGGCAGCCTGGAGACGAAGGACGCGACGCGCACGCGTGTGAAGTGGTACGTCAGCACCGCCCTGTTCAACACGATCAAGGTGGCGAAACTGATCGGCGTGCGGCCGTAGGAG
>JANXYW010000022.1 GCA_025355835.1 Chloroflexota bacterium | reverse complement strand
ATCCACAGCACGCGGAAGTCCGGGATGCGCAGCGAAGAGAACGTCCGCTGCCCGTACCCGCGGATCCCGCTTCGCGGCTGCATGACCGGAGCTGGCGGGGCGGACATCGCGCTTCCAATCGCTCGAATGCTCAGGGGATGCCCCATCGTAGCGAACACTAACCCACGCGTGAAGGTGCAGCGATGTTCACGAACTCCGCTGCGTGCGACAGACGGCCGCGACCATACCGACCGCGGCACGAACATCGATACAGGAGAACGCAACCCGATGTAGGAAGGCCGCCCCCGGCTGTTGGCAGCCCGCCCCATCAACCACAACCGCCCGCCCAACAAGCAAGGAGCCCAAGAGTGGCACAGCCGTCCCGGCTGTGAGTCCGGCAGCCGACCGACCCTCCTCTCCGCCGGGCGGAGAGGACCAGCGCGCAGCGCGGAGGTGAGGTCTCCTCCGCCCGATCACCGTCACCGCTCCGCATGCGCCAACAGCCGATGTAGGACAGCCGCCCCCGGCTGTTGGCAGCCCGCCCCATCAACCACAACCGTCGGAAGAGTAGCCCGAAGCCAAGACTGGCAAACCCGAACCGACCTCGCTGGCCATTGACAGCGGGTGTACGATCGCATCAACGGAACGACAGCCACACACGGGAGGTGAACGCAATGGCAGAGAGCGTCTACAAGATCATCGAGCTGATCGGCACAAGCCCGGACTCCTGGGAAAAGGCGGCAGCGGCGGCCGTCGCGCGCGCCGGCGGCACCCTGCGCGACCTCCGCATCGCCGAGGTCGTAACCCTCGACATGACGGTAGAAGACGGCAAGGTCTCCCTCTATCGCGCCAAGATCAAGCTCTCGTTCAAGTACGAAGAGGCGTAACTCGCCGACTCACATGCGGCGACGGCAGGTGCAACCCGCGCTTCTCCACGGCGGCGGCTGCGCGCGACACCAGCCGTAGCTGACCATCGCCTCGCGAGAGAGCACCATCCGCAACCCGATGTAGGGGCGGCCCTGTGTTGCCGTCCGCGTCCGGCAAGCCGGACCGACGCAGCACTCCGCACCAACAACCCAAACCCGAGCGCGTGCGGCCGACGAGGTGCGCGTCTCGCGTCACCTGCGCTGTAGGATGCGTCCGGCTTGGATGCCTAAGGTTTCAGGAAACTTGCGTCGAGGGCCTCGAGAACTTGCGAAGCGGGGGTGACGATGGCAATGCCCATATTTAGCTGCTCGCGCGAACCGTCGTCATCGTCTAGGTCGTCTCCCACGGAGGCATCGCGCTCCCAATGGCCGTGCATCACTCCCAGGAAATACATGTCCTTGCCTGTGCGGGCCTTTGTCACGAGGGTGTTGGTTGCGTGATTTGCAACGAGGTGTACGAATACTGGTGAACCGCTAAGGCCGCCCATCGAACGCGCCTCCACGAGATAAGCGTCCGTAAGCTTGCCGTCCGACAGAACCGGCTCCTCTGGCATCGCGGCGAGGGTGCCGACGCGAACGAGGGGAATGTTGCGTTTCGCCCCGGAATGCTCAGAAAAGAGGCCGACCAACAGTACGTCGTCACCGACTCCAATATTCTCATCCGCGATGATCTGGTCGCTGAGATAGATTTCGGTAGATAGCGGCAGAAAGTCGTAGTCTTGCTGCGAAATGGTGCACCGCAAAACGGCGACATCTGCATTGGCGTCAACGGGATGAAATCTCCAGTCATGTGGATCGATATCGATGAAGTCTGCGCCGCCGTCATTGCGGTTCAGCCGGCAGTACATCTTTTCGCAACCTAGGGAGATGACTTTTTCGACGACGTGGCGGGCCGTCACTAGAAACAAGAATTCGTTGGGGCCGTAGCGCCTGACAACGAAGAATGTCGTTGCCCTCAGCCTTTTAGTGACGGTGTCATCGGTGTTGTGGAGATCAGTTGCCAAGAACACGACGCACTTCTTGACTTGATCGTTCGCCCGCATTCTGACTCTGCCTTTCTCGACCAACAGCCATCAAGGCGGTTCCTCGTCGACGTGCTCGTGCTTCGTCAGTGGCCTTGTTTCATCTGGTCTTCTTGGCCAAGGAACTTATGCCACCAAGGTACGAGCGAGAGCCGCTTCTGACGCCTTAGTAGGAACTCCCCGAGCCAGTGAGCAGCCAAGATCCAAACGAGCGCGCCACCAAGTCCGTCGAACAGGAATCCTCCGAGCGGTACCCAGACAAGCCAGATACTCCACGCGGGTCGCGTATCGGATACTCGTCGAGAACAGCGACGATCTCCTCAGCGCGCCGAAATCGCGCGTCGCGGTCTAGGTACGACTCACTCACTTCGCCCCCCTCGCACCTCTGTGTCTCTGTGCCTCTGTGGTGAAAACCCGATCACCGCCCCCGTTCGCCGTAGTCGCCGAACGGCGCATCGCGCCGCCGCACGGCTTCGCGGAAGCCGTCGCGCATCGCCTCATCACGCCACGCGACGCCCTCCGGCGTGTGGCGCGCGATGCCGTCGAACACCGTGCCGAGCATCTGCGTCGTGCGCAGGCCCATGTTCTCGTACGCCTGGTTCACCAGCAGCTTGCTCATCACGAGCTGGTTCAGCGGGATCGTCGCCAGCTTCCGCGCCATCGTCTCCGCCACGCCCGCGAGCTGCTCGACCGACACGGCTTTCGACGCGAGCCCCAGCCGTTCCGCCTCAACGCCTGTCAGCGATTCGCCGCTGAGCATCAACCGTTTCGCGTGCTCCAGGCCCAGGCGATACACCCACATCATCGTCGTCGGCTCGCCCCAGATGCGCGCCGGCGGATAGCCGATCTGCGCGTCCTCTGCCATGTAGATGAGGTCGCTGCACAGCGCGAGGTCCGTGCCGCCGCCGACGCACCAGCCGTGCACCTGCGCGATCACGGGCTTCGGGCTCTCCCACAGCGACATGTACGCCCGCACGTTGCGCGACATGCCCAGGTAGTCGCGCACCGGATCCCACTGTCCGGACATCGCCTTCTGCGATGCGTCTTCGGCCTTCGTGCCCCAGTCGAGATCGTAGCCCGCGCAGAACGCGCGCCCGGCGCCGCTGAGGATCAGCACGCGCACGGCCGCGTCTTCGTTCGCCGCCGCGACCGCGGATCGCAGATCCGTGACGAGCTGAGTGTTGATGGCGTTCATCCGCTCCGGCCGGTTCAGCACCAGCCGCGCGATGCCGTCCCCGGTCGAATATTCGATGGTCTCGAAACTCATATGATCCCGTCCTCTGCTTTCCGGGGTAGTCTCGAATCCGTAGCTGAGGCGCTTCTGCGGCCGAAGTGCGTGCAAACACCTATTTGCTGCGGCTTATGTCGAACCCGTACACTACCCAGGTAATACAGAG
>JANXYW010000019.1 GCA_025355835.1 Chloroflexota bacterium | reverse complement strand
AGCCCGTTCGAAACGGCGATGGCTGCGATGGACCTCGATCGGATCAGCGGCGGGCGATTCACGCTGGGCCTCGGCACCAGCGTGAAGTCGTGGAGCGAGGGCTTCTTCGGGATGGAGTACGGCAAGCCCGTCGAGCATCTGCGCGAGGTCGTCGAGATCGTCCGGATGATCATCGCGAAAAGCCACACCGGCGAGTTGACGCGCTACGACGGCAAATACCATCAGCTCGATTTCAGCGAGTTCAACCCGCTGGGCGCGCCCGTTCGCACCGATCTCCCGATCTGGATCGCCGCCCTGCGCACGCCGCTGATTCGCCTCGGCGCCGAGATCGCCGACGGCGTCATCGGCCACCCGATCTGGTCGATCGATTGGGCGACGACGAAAGTGCAGGACGACCTCAAGGCCGGCCTGACGAAGAGCGGCCGCCAGCGCTCCGACATCGAGTTCAACATGTGGCTCTTCGTCGCGCCCAACGACGACGCCCGGCAGTCGATCGAGGATGCGCGCGCGACGGTCGCGTTTTACGGCGGCGTTGCGCAGTACGAGGAGTACTTCGCCGCGCACGGCTTCCGCAAGGAAGCGCAGCAACTCCAAGAGGGCGTCAAGCGCGGCGACTACCTCAGCGTCAAGCACCTCGTCACGGACGAGATGGCCCAGACGTTCGTCGTCTGCGGCACGCCTGATGAGGTGCGGAAGCGCGTCGAGCTGATCTGGAGCAGCGCCGACAGCGCGTCGCTCGGCCCGCCGGTGTACGGGCTCGATGGTGGCGCGATCTTGCGGTATTACGCGAAGATCGCGGAGTTGTTCTATGGATGATCGTTGGCGTCATGAGTGCAGGCGGGACGCCTGCGCCACACGATTGTGGCCGCGCTCGCACGTTAACCTTAGGAGAGGTCGTGTGACTGGATCGCCTCGCGACGAGCACGCAGACCGGCGATCGATTGACGATGCAGACGTGGCGCGGGCGTCCCGCCTGCCGATCCCGCGAATGCGGCAAAGGTTGCGTATCGGCCTCTGTGTGCAGGCGAGACGCCTGCGCCACGAGGTTGTGCGCGCTCTCGCAGGTTCGCCTTAGGAGGCATCGCCTGACTGGATCTCTCTGTGACGAAGATGCTGACCAGCAATCGCTTGGCGCTGCGGATGTGGCGCAGGCGTCCTCGCCTGCTGGTCCCGCGAATGCGGTGAAGATTTCGCATCGGCGCCGGTGTGCAGGCGGGACGCCTGCGTCACGCGTCTGTGGCCGCGCTCGCAGGTTTATCACAGGAGAGATTGTGTGACTGGATCGCTTCGTGACAAAGACGTTGACCGGATATCGCCTGACGTTGCGGATGTGGCGCAGGCGTCCTCGCATGCTGCTGGTCCGGCGAAGCCGCCGCGGACTGCGTACAAGCGCTATCTTCCTCATCTCCAGCGAGACGGGCGGCCATTGTTCATCACATTCGCAACGTGGAGGCGCAAGACGCTACCGGAACGCGTGCGGCAAGTCGTGCACGACTGCGTCGTGGCAGGTCACGGCGTTCGATTCGACCTTCATGCTGCCGTGATCATGCCCGATCACGCGCACATTCTCTTGACGCCGATCAACGATGAGCGCGGCGAGACGTACGGAGTCGCGCAGATCATGCACGCCATCAAGGGCGCCTCGGCCCATGCTGTGAACAAATCCCTCGGTCGCAGCGGCCGCGTCTGGCAACCGGAGTCTTTCGATCATGTCTTGCGCTCTGACGAGTCGACCCGCCAGAAAGCCGAATACATCTGCGCGAACCCGGTGCGGGCGGGACTGGTGTCGCACGAAGACGAGTATCCGTGGTTGTGGAGGGAGTCGGTAGAAGGTGCAGTGCCTTGAGTCTGTGTATCGCCTTCCCTATCGAGAGCGGGTGACACCCACAGCCGAGGGCGGCTGTGCCACATCATCGTCGCGCCGAACGCCTTGGCTTGGTCGCTGAATCGAAGCGACTCACAGCCGAGGGCGGCCGTGCCACATTGCCGCCAGCTCCGCGGTCGCTGCTCGCGGATCGTCGGCACCGCACACTGCGCTGATCACTGCTGCCGCATCGGCGCCGGCATCGATGACGCTTGCGATGTTGGAGGCGTTGATGCCGCCGATGGCGACGACGGGTACGCGCACGGCGGACTTCACTTCGCGGATGCGCTCCAGGCTCGCGGCGCGCGTTACGTCTTTCGATGCGGTTGCGAAGATCGCGCCGATGGCAACGTAGTTCGCGCCCGCGGCTTCTGCCGCTCGTGCTTCGTCGGCGTTGTTCGTTGAGCCGCCGATGATCATCGCGTCTCCGACGCGCGGCCGCACGTCCGTGATCGAAGCGTCGTTTTGGCCGAGATGTATGCCGTCGGCGCCGCACGCAATCGCAAGATCCGGATAGTCGTTGGCGATGAAGATCGCGCCATACTCCCGGCAGATTGCGGCGATGGCGCGCGCATCCGTAAGCTGCGCGTTCGCGTCGCGATGCTTGTCGCGCCACTGGACGATCGTTGCGCCGCCTTCGAGCACCGCGCGCGCGATGTCGGCCGGCGCGCGGCCGCGGCATGCGTCCGGGTCGATGATCACGTAGAGGCCGGCGATCGTGCGGCGCCGCAGTTGCGCCGCGGCCGCCGCATCGAGCACCCACAGCACATCCGCGTGTGACTGCAGCCACGACGCGGGCACGTCAGCCGTCGGCGTGTCCTCGATCGCACGCCGCACAATAGCCGCTTTCGGTGCGCCGGTCGCCAGCACGACGATGCTGCGTGATTCGAGCAGATCGGCGACGCCGAGCGTCATGCCGCGCGATGGTACGGCGTCCAGCGATCCGAACGTTGCAGCGTGCGCCTCGCGCGACTCTAGCGTCAGTTCGACGACGCGCGCTTGCGAGTCGGGAGCTGAGGCCGGCTCATTGAAGGCGATGTGGCCGTTTGTGCCGATGCCGAGCACACAGAGGTCGATGCCGCCTGCGCGCCGTATGGCGTCGGCGAAGGCGCGGATGTGCTCGCCAGGATCCTGCGCCGCTGGGTTTGGGCAGTGCAGCAGGCGCTGGCCGAGACGCACGTGCTCGCGGTAGAAGAGGCTGTTGGCGCCGGGCGTCGTCCGCGTCGAATCGGCGAATTCGTCGATGGCGTAGATGGCTGCACGCGCGAAGTTCGCTGTGCCTGCGGCGACACGTCGCGTCAGTTCGGCGTACGCCCGCACGGGCGTGTTACCTGTCGGGAGCGCCAGCAGCGCGTCCGGCTTCGCGCGCAGTGCGTCGCACACCAAATCTGCCGCGCGGGCGGCGACCGCTGCTTCGTCGGCGAGGATCTCGATGCGCATCGGCGGCATCCTAGCATCGCGTTCGCGTTGACCGTAGCGCGCGGCACGTCGATCATGCGGGGCGTGTCGCGCTGTTGCTCATCCGTATGCCCGGCCGCGACGCCGCCTAGATGGGCACCAGCCTGGAGAAGCTGCTGGCGTAGCCGGAGCCACGCGGGCGACATCGTGCGAACTGTCCCGCGCAGGGGCGTTCCGTAGAACGCCCTCGGCGTCGAATCACCACGACTTTTCCGATGGAGGATGAAGCGCTCGCTGGACGGGGCTAGATCCTTCGCTTCGCTCCGGATGACAATTTGCCCGCGCGGTGGACCTCATCCCCACCCTCTCCGCCCGTGTACAGACCGGGGAGAGGGGGAGGACTACGGGCGGGGCGCCCGCGCTCCATCTCACAGGCGTTCGGTTGGATGGCCGCGCCTACAAATGGCATCTAACGCGACATAATCCCCTTTTACCGACCACACGAACCCGTTCCGCGCACCACGTCCAGCCTGGCCGCCGCATGAGGCTTGACGGCGCTGGTCGAAACTTCGTGCGAAACGTCAAGTACCTGGCCGCGTTGAAGGCAATACGGCGGTAGCGTCGAGGACGCCTTCCGCGCCGGGAGGGTGCCTTCATGCGGATCATCCGTCGGAACCAGCCACACGCCGCAGGAGCCGAGGGGAGCGTGGCCCCACACCCGTCCTGTTACTACTCGGCCCGATCCACAAAATCTTGACGAAATAGCCGGGCCTGACCCGTAAGGTTTTTCCCTCCGCATCCGATTAAGAATACGTAAGGGCCGGTAGACGGGCGCAACGGCGCTTCAACGTGCTGCCGAACCAACAGATTGGAGAGATGATGGCTCGATGCAGAGCACGCCGTGGTGATGACGCTCAGAGCCTCGTCGAGTTTGCGCTGATCGTGCCGATGCTGCTGATCCTCGTGTTCGGCATCATCGACTTCGGCATGGGGCTGCGGGCCTACATCAGCGTCGCGTCTGCTACGCGGGAAGGCGCCCGCTATGCGAGCGTCGGCAATCCACCAGGATCGTTCTCGACGGGCGGTTCGGGCGAGTGCAATGGCACCACGGTAACCACGACGGTTGGGAAAGTCTGCGGCACGATTAACGGACTCAACCTTGTGAACGTCCAGAACGTCAAGGTGGAAACCTGCGACAGCGCGTCACCGCCAGTCTGCTTCACCGCCAGCTCCTTGAACATGCTGCCGGGCAAGTCCATCCGGGTGACAGCGGACTACCAGTATCACTACATCACGCCGGTGAAGGCGCTGATCAACTTCGTCTCGGCGGGCGCGCTCACGAACTACCTGACGATCAGTTCCACGACCGAGATGCGGATCGAATAGCAACGGAGAACCCCATGCGTTCCATATTCCGGCGCCGAGAGCAGGGCCAGGTATTCATGTTCGTCGCGGCGCTCGCGCCGATCCTCCTTGGTATGGCCGGCATGGCCATCGACATAGGCGGGTATGCGGGCCACAAGCGACACCTTCAGAACGCCGCTGATAGCATTGCGCTGGCGGCCTCCCAGGACCTCTGCAAAGTGACATGCAGCGACACAACCGCCGCTGCCGCGGCCGCCTCCGTCTGGGCGATCAAGAACAACATCAATCCCAGCGACGTAACTCTTACATTTCTTGGCGGCAGCACGGCCCCGGCCGTGCGTGCGAGCGTGCGCGCCAACCACTCGTTCGCGTTCATGGGCATCGTCGGCATCTCCTCGAAGGGCGTAAGCGGATCAGCCGCGGCCGCGAGGGTTTCGTTCGGCGGCGGCGCGGGCATCGTCCCGTGGTCGGTTACGCAGGCGACTGTCGACCAGTCAACGAGCGGCACCGTCATCACGATGAAATACGACACAACCGGCAGTAACACCGGCAACTTCGGCGCCATCCGGATCGACGGGCCGGGCGCGAACACCTACGAAAACTCCGCCACGTACGGCAGCCAGGATGTGGCGTGTGCGTTGACGGCGCCAAATTGTACGACGGGGGCTTGCCCTGGAATCTATCCGACGACGTGCGCGGAGAACTCGCCGACCTGCAATGGCCCGCAATGCGACCCGCAAACGGGCAATCTCATCGGCCCGACCCGTAACGCCGTCGATTTCCGCATGAACAACACCAGCGCCGCCTGTGACACGTTCGCCGAGGCGTTCAGCGGTCTCGGAAGCGGCCAGTATCACCTGAACGCGGACTGCAACCCATGGACGGACGGCCCAGGGAAATGCACGAGCAACGCCGTCGGCAGCCTGTGCAGCCGGCGTGTGATCGTCATCCCCGTGGTGGACGGGTTCGGAAATGGAGGCTCAACACCCACGACGATTCAGCGCTTCGCGTTGGTCTACCTCGAAGGGTATGACGCCGGCAAGTGCCAGGGTAATAACTGCGATATCAAGGGCCGGTTTGTCCAGGCCGATGTAAACCCGCGTACGCTCGCCGGCGCCTATGATCCGAAGGCGCTCATCCAGTTCTCCAAGCTCACTGAGTAGTCAGGGCGGGACCCACACGCGCAACTCGTCCGCCGGTCGCGACCGGCGGACTCCACATAACGTGTTTGTCGTACGACTATCACGCGATGACGCCGATGATCAACAAGATCATCGGGACAGCGCAGGGCCTGCTTCAGCGCTCGATTACGCGCTGGCACGGAGTCCGCGGGGGCTCGAAAGCCCACGCTACGGGCGGCACTCCTCACCGTCGGCTGTGCTACCGCTGCTCATGCTTGAACGACCGGCCTGCTGCGTCAAATGTCGCCGTTCGCCGCATCGGCTGGTGGGGCGTTTGCACGCCTGAGGGGCGACGCGCGCGTCTACTTCGGCTTGACACTAGTAAGGCTCGGTGTTAGATTCCCGATTGAAACAGGATTCACAAATGGTGCCCGGCTTCGAAGCTGCAGGTTGCCGTCAGGAGCTCCTCTTCATGCCGCGGGTTCTGCTGTCTATGCCTTACCCGTCCGACTTCTTCAACTACTTCAGCGATCTCGTTCACTGGCCCCCCCAATCAACATCTGACGCAGGCGAGTTGATCGTCGTCGTCACCACCCTCGCTATCTCGATGAGCATCATGGTCATCGTGGGCGAATGGTGGTCGCGGTAGCTGGAGGAAGTAGCGGATGTCCGTTTCGGAGCAGCCCAAAGGTCCCGGTCTCGGCGACTTCATCTACGACAAGCTGTTCCATAACTACATCTGGAGTTCGATCTTCCGCTCCGGCTACCCCAACACGCCTAGAAATCAGATGCTGGCCGTCGCGACCAGCGTCTTCCTTCACCTTCACCCGACACGCATCCACAAGACGCACGTCAAGATCACGCACACCTACTGCCTCGGCGGCCTCAGCTTCTTCATGTTCCTGGGGCTGACGGTCACGGGCGTCATGCTGATGTTCTACTACGTGCCGTCGGTCGACCGCGCGTATAGCGACGTCGCGGCGCTGAATACGAACGTCCGCTTTGGCATGCTCATCCGCAACCTGCACCGCTGGATGGCCCACGCGATGGTCATCACGGTGCTGCTGCACATGATGCGGGTCTTCTACATGGGCGCCTACAAGCCGCCGCGCGAATTCAACTGGGTCGTCGGCGTCATCCTGCTCGTGCTGACGCTGCTGCTCTCATTCACCGGCTACCTGTTGCCGTGGGATCAGCTGGCGCTCTGGGCTATCACCGTCGGCACGAACATCGCCGGCTCTGCGCCAGTACTCGGTGGCCAGGTGAGATTCGTCCTCATCGGCGGCTTCGAAGTCGGCCCGGAGGCCCTGATTCGCTTCTACACGCTCCACGTGATCGGGCTACCGTTGCTGGCCGCTATCTTCATGTCGGTGCACTTCTGGCGCATCCGGCGTGACGGCGGCCTGGCGCGACCGCTCTAGATTGAAGGTAGGAGCAGCATGGCCATAGCAACACGGGCGCCCGGCGGCGAAAAGGAAACAGTCCGCCAGAAGCGAGAGCGCGATCAGGAACTCCTGGTCTGGCCGGATCTCGTCTTCATCGAGTTCATCTGCGCCATCTTGTTCACCGTCACGTTCGTGATGCTGTCGGTGCTGGTGAACGCGCCGCTGCTCGACCGCGCGAACTCGAACATCACGCCGAACCCGTCGAAGGCGCCGTGGTACCTGATGAACCTGCAGGAGCTACTCCTGCACATGGACAAGGGTCTCGCCGGCGTGACCGTGCCGACGATCGCGCTGATTGTGCTGATGGCCATCCCGTACACCGACCGCAGCAATGACGGCCAGGGTACCTGGTTCGGCACCGCGAACGCCGTCAAGATCACCATATTCAGCGCCCTTTACTCGTCATTCGTCATCCCGTGGGCCATCCTCTGGGACGACGGCGCGCACGTGCGCATCTTCCGCGAATTTCCTCACGCGTTCGGCATTACCGGCGGCAAAGTGAAGTGGATCGGCGACCGCAACCCGTTCGATTCGTGGGGCGCGCCCGGCGAAGTCCTGAAGGGCATCTGGGATTTCGCCTTCCTGAAGAACCGCGTCGCCATCCGCGACGAGTGGCACTGGAGTCTGCGCGTGCCGTTCCAGCCAGGCGCTGGTCATCACGATGGCTACCTCGATTGGCCGAAGGACTTCTCGCAGGTGCCGGTGCCACTTAACGGCACGTGGCTCTGGTTCTGGGGCAAGCCCGACTGGATGCCGGGGTGGATGGCCCATGTGTACTGGTACGACTCCGATCTCAACATTCCGGCGATCATGGCCGAGTTCGTCGTACCGATCGTGGCGACGCTGTTCTTCATCGGCCTGCTGCTCGGCATCATCTGGAAGCTCGGCTGGCTACATACCGTGCGTGATGGTTGGCTGGCGATCTTCACCGGTTTCATCATGTTCTACTTCTCACTGACGATCATCGGCGCGGCGTTCCGAGGCCGCGGACAGCAGCTTGTGCCCGCGCCGCATGTGCCGAACCTGGATGAAGATCCCGGCATCATGCGCCAAACGTCGCCGCACGACGACCAGCACTACGGCCTCTACGATCCTGGAAGTGCGAGCGCGAGCTATGCCTGACGAAAGCACGGAAGAAGCGAAGCCCGCGCCAGCGAAGGCGCCGAAAGCCGCAGCCGAAACGGCGGTAGCGAAAGCCGCCCCCGGCGGAGCTGCGCTCGCGGCCGCTGGGGCGGGCATGCCGGCAGTCGTCGTGGTGCAGCCCGCACCGACGGGCATCCAGGTACCGAAGGTGTCGCGCCGCAAGGTGATGATCATCGGCTTTTGGGGCGCCATGGGCGCGATGCTGCTCGGCATCGTCACGACGATGATCAACAGCCTCTACCCGCGCAACGTCAGCGGCTTCGGCGGCACCGTCTTCGTCGGCACGGTCGATCTGCTCACATCGGCGCCCGGCCAGAAGATCCATAACCTCGACGCGAAGGCCTGGATCGTCATGCTCACCGGCGACAAGGTGCAACGCAACAAGGGCGCGCAAGAAGGCTCGATCATCGCGCTGTACCACAAGTGTGTGCACCTGGGCTGCACCGTTCCGTGGCGCCCCGACTTCTCGCGTGAGGATCCGCGCAACGGCGAGACGTACGCCGGCTGGTTCCTCTGCCCGTGTCACGGCTCCACCTACAGCGATGCCGGGGTGCGCGTCTTCGGCCCGGCGCCGCGGTCGCTCGATACGTTCGAACTCGTCATCAAAGACGGCAAGATGACCGTGAACACCAGCAAGATCACGACGGGCAATCCAGACAATCCGTCCAGAGCGATCCTTCCGGGCTAGGCGCCGAAAAGGGCACGAATGAACACCAGCAAGCAGATCAACATCATGGTGGCGCTCGTCTTCATCGCCGTATTGGCGACGGGCGCGTACACCATGTGGGATCCCGATCGCGCATCCGATGCCCAGAAGAGCGAGCTCGGCAAGACGGTCGAGCGAGGTGCGTTCCTCTTCGCGCAGAACTGCATCGTCTGCCACGGCAATGCGGCCGAAGGCGGCGCGGCGGGCAACCGTTTGAAGCAAGCGCCGGCGCTGAATCGCAAGGATCTCCAGGGGTTCGACCCCAAGACGAACACCGTCAGCGCTCAGGACAAGGCAACGCAGTTCAAGTTCGTCGTCAACACCATTACCTGCGGCCGCATCGGCAAAGCCATGCCGACGTGGGGACAGGCGCAGGGCGGCACGCTGAACGATGAGCAGATCCGCCAGCTCGCAACGATGATCACCGAAGGCACCGGCTGGCCCGCCACCAGAGAGTTCGCCATCGCCGGCGACCATAAGCATCACTACACGGGGTACTCCAGTGCCGGCGTCACGCTGTCGAAGGCGCTTAGCGCTTCAGATACGACCGTGTACATCAGCAACGTCGACCTCACGGGCAAGGGTTCGCGCCTCGAGATCGGCAGCGACGAGAAGAACGAAAAGGTCATCGGTGAGCTGTTACTCGTGACCGATGTGCTCAAGAGCATCATCGTCGAGCGCGGCTCCAGCGCGACGAGCCACGATGCGAAGTCCGCAATCGCGGGCCCGGATGGCGTGATAGTAGGTCTCTTCGTTTCCAAGGCACTCGACGACTCGGCGACCGAGGTGTTCGTCAACAACACCAGCAAGCTCAAGGCAGGCGAGGCGATCAAGATCGGCGACGAGAGCGTGACGATCAAGGAAGTGACGGAGCCGCGCGTCACCGTCACGCGCCACATCGGCACGACGAAATCCGCGGCGCACGCGGAAGGCGCGGCCGTCTGGCTGGCGCCGGTACCGCCGGATCCGGCGCCGGTCACGCAGCCGGCCTGCGGCCAGAACCTTCCCGCCGCCGTCCCGACGCCGGGCGCCGTAGCTCCTTCCGCCACACTCAAGATCACCGCGCAGGGTGCGGCGTGGGACACGGAGAAACTTGTCGGCATCGTCGGCCAAGAACTCACGCTGACCTACGAAAACAAGGACGCCGGGACCGCCCACAATATCCACATCTTCAAGAACAAAGACGCCAGTGGAGATGCCGTCATCCAGAGCGACGTCGCTCCGGGACCAGAGGCGCTGACTCTGAAGTTTGGCCCGTTGGACGCCGGAGACTACTACTACCAGTGCGACATTCACCCGGGGCAGATGTCCGGCACGCTGTCGGTCGTGGCCGCTGGTTCTGCTCCAGCAGCAAGCAGCAGCCCGGCGGCGAGCACGACGCCGGAAGCCAGCGCAGCGCCTTGACGCACGGAGCGCACGGTACCTAGACTTCCCCGCAGGACGCGTTGCATCGAAAACGCGTCCTGCGTCGATCTAACGCAATCACGGAGGCGGAACATGCCGGCACAAGTGGGCAAGCGATACATGGCAGCGAGCGGCGCGGAGCTGATCGTCACGAAGGGCTCCGACGGTACGCTGCAAGACGGCGATACCCCGCTGAATATCAAAGAAGACGGCCCGCCGGCAACCGGCGCAGGCACCGGCGCGGTCGTACTCGGCAAGCGCTACGCCTCCGCGGATGGCGCGGTCGAGGCGCTTTGCATCAAGCCCGGCGCGCTCGACCTGCGCTACAACGGCGAGCCGATGGAGCTGATGCAGCCGAAGGTGCTTCCGTCCGCGGACTGATCGCGCGGCCCAATCGAATACAGAAACGACCGCCACGTGGCGGTCGTTTCGCTGTCGGTGAATTGCGCTGTCGGCCCGCTTGTTCACGGTAGCGGCGCACGCCTGTGCGGCCGTTCGGTGCTAGATCAGCGGCGTGCCCGGCTCCAGCCCCATCAGCACGCGCCCGACCGTCTCGTAGTTCGACGGCGCGACCATGAAGTGCTGCGTAACCGCGTTCACGTCGCGCAGGCAGCGTTGCAGCATGCTCGACTCGTAGTTCGATGTGCCGCCGCCCTGCCGATACGCGATCTCCGCCGCTTGCGCCGCCGCATCCGTGGCGTGCGTCACGGCAAGCTTGACTCGCGCGCGCAGATCCATATCGATCGTTTCGCCGCGCGCCGAGCGCTCCAGCAGCGTGCCGACCGCCTCGTAGAGGAACGCGCGTCCGCCCTGGAGCATGCCCTCCGCCCGCGCGATCTCGTGCTGCACAACAGCCTTCTCGCGTAGCTTCGATCCGGCGAAGGCGGGCGTCTTGCCGTGCGCGAGTGTCAGCAGCTCATCGATCGCGCGGCGCGCCGCACCCAGCGCGACGGGGGCCAGCGCCAGGCCGAACAGCGTGAACATCGGGATCGCGCCCGGCTCGGCGCCGGCCGGACCGCCGAGCGATACGGCTGCCGTACGTCCTTCCGGCACGAACAGATCGTTCACCGCCACATCGTGGCTGCCGGTGGCGCGCAGCCCGAACACATGCCACGTGTCAAGCACCTCGACCTCAGAAATCGGTACGACGGCGAGGCGAAAGTCCGGCGCGCCGCTCGGCGTCATCCGCGGCTTGTCGCCATCGAAGACGATGTTGCCCATGAACATCCAGTCGGAGTTCTGGCACCCGCTCGCGTACGCCCATCGCCCCGTGATGCGATAGCCACCGTCGACCGGTACCGCACGCCCGGACGGCGACCCGACGCCGCACACCGCGACCCCCGGCTTCAAGATCTCCCGCGCCACGGCGTCGCTGATCCCCGGCGTGCCGATCGACCCGCTGCCAATCGCCGCGCACCAGCCCGCCGATGCGTCGGCGATCGATATCTCTTCGATGGTGTGCATCGTCGCTATCAGATCCGCGCCGAGGCCGCCCAACTCAGCTGGGCGCGCCATGCCGAAGATCTGATGCTCGCGGAACAAGCGCGCCAGCCCGTCCGGCATGTGCCGCAGCCGCTGCGCTTCATCGCTGAACGATTCTATCTCGGCGCGCAGCCGCCGCGCCGTCTCGATCATGTCTTGCGGCTGAACAGATGTCGTCATGGCAACGTCTCCTCGAAGTGCGCTGTGGTTGTTAGCGCGCCACACGTTCTACCGCACTTCCGCGCGCGGATCGAGCACCTCACCGCGGCCGTCGGCCGCGCCCTCTCCACGTCGTAGAGAGGGCTCTCGGATCGAACATTGTGCGTGTCTCCAAGCCGCTCGCGGGGTTGCGGGCGCCCGTTCGTAGGTGTGGTACGCGCGTTCGAGCCAGATCGAGCACCGCGTGGGCTGAAAAGCCCGCGCTACGGTGGTTGCTCGCGCGATCGACGAACAAACTCCGATTTCAGAGCCCTCTCCACGGCGTGGAGAGGGCGCGCCCGACGGGCGCGGTGAGGTGCGCGTGTGACGATCGTGTGCGTGTTTTCGAATGCCAGTGAATGGTTCGAGCACCGCGCGGGCTGAAAAGCCCGCGCTACAGTGGTGACGTCGCGGCTAGTGCGGCGACGGGCGCCGTTCTGGATTCTCGACCGGCCGCGAAAGTTCTGCTTCTGCGGGAGCGACCTCGATCGGCGTCTGCCGCTTCGCGAACGGTAGCGCGATCTTCTTCCCCGCGAGCGTCGGGTGATCGCTCAGCGAGACCTCGACGCCGAAGACGTCGCGGATCAGGTCGACCGTCAGCACTTCTTCGGTTGGCCCGTTGCCGATGACGTGGCCGCCGCGCATCGCGACGACGCGCTCGCAGTAGATCGCCGTCAGCCACAGATCGTGCATCGATACGACGACGGTGACGCCGTGGCTTTTCAGTTCCGACAGCAGATCCAGCAATTCGAATTGATGCGCCAGGTCGAGAAACGCCGTCGGTTCGTCGAGCAGCAGGATATCCGGGCGTTGCGCCAGCGCCATCGCCGTCCACGCGCGCCGTAGCTCGCCGTGCGAAAGCTGCTTCAGCGGCCGGCCGCGCATCGTGCCCATCTGCATCGCGGCCAGCGCCCACTCCACCGACTGCCGGTCGCCGGACGGATCGCGATGCAGCAGCGACTGATGCGGAAAGCGTCCGCGGAAGACCAGCTCTTCGACGGAGAGATCCGGAACGCCATCGACCATCTGCCCCAGGAACGCGAGCTTCTTCGCGATCTCGCGCCCCGGCTGCTGATGCAGCACTTCGCCGTCGAGCAGCACGACGCCGCGCTGCGGCTTCAGTAGCCGCGCCAGCGCGCGCAGCAGCGTCGACTTGCCGGCGCCGTTCGGGCCGATCAGGCCCGTGATCCGCCGGTCCTCGATGACGAGATCGACGTCTTCGACACGAAAACCGTGACCGTATCCGGCAGCGAGGTTGCGCGCTTCGAGCCTCATGCGCGCCACCGCACCATGTACAGCAGGAACGGCGCGCCGGCGACCGCCGTCACGATGCCGAGCGGGATCTCCACCGGCTTATCGATCGTCCGCGCCAGCAGATCCGCATACACCACGAGCGCCGCGCCGAGGATCGCCGATAGTGGCACGAGGCTGCGGTGATCGTCGCCCGTCAGGTAACGCGCGAGGTGCGGGATCACCAACCCGACGAACGCCACCATGCCGGCGACGCTCACGGATGCGCCGGCGAGCAGCGCCGCCGTCGCGATGGCGAGCACGCGCGTGCGTTCGACGCCGAGGCCCAGCGACTGCGCCGCTTCATCGCCGAGCGAGAGGATGTTCATGTTGCGCGGAAGCAGCATCGCCGCGATCAGTCCGACGGTGCAGTACGGCCAGACGGCGTAGAACTCGTCCCAGCCGCGTCCGAACAGGCCGCCCGCGAGGAACGAAAGTGCGGCCTGCGTGCCGAGGTTCGACGTGACGAGCACCATCGTGATCGCAGCCGTCAGCATCGATCCGATCGCGACGCCGGATAGCGCGAGCCGCACCGGCGATACGCCGCCGCGCCACGAGAGCCCGTACAGCAGCGCCGCCCCCGCGAGCGATCCGCCGAACGCGACCGGCGCGAGCACGCTCGGCGGCACGTCCTGCCACATGCGAATCGCCAGCGCCGCCGCGAGACCGCCGCCCGCCGTCAGTCCGAGAATGTGTGGGTCGGCGAGCGGATTGCGTGTCACGCCCTGCAGCAGCGCGCCCGCGACGCCCAGGCTGGCGCCGACGAGCACCGCCAGTAGCACGCGCGGCAATCGCAGATCCCAGACGATCGTGTGCGCGAGCGGATCGTTGCGATCGAGCAGCCCGTTGAGCACGCGCGCCGGCGATAGCGTTACCGCACCGAGCGACAGCCCGAGTACGACTGCCAGCGCGAGCAACGCCAACGGCGCGCCCCACGCCAGCAACACGCGCGCGGTTGTGCCATCGCGCTGATCGCTGGTGTGGGGCGGCGCCGCGGCGACGGTCACGGGTAGAGCAACTTCTCGAGCACGTTCAGCCCGTCGCCCGCGCGCGGACCCGGCGCCTGCAAGAAGATCTCGACGTTGACCTCGGTCACGCGCTTGTTCTTCACCGCCGGCACGTCGGCCCACGCGGGGTTCGCCGCCAGCGCGGCGCTGATGTTCTTGTCGCTCGGCGGCCCCGCCGTGATCGCGAGAATCACGTCGGGCTTCGACGCGAGAATCGTCTCGAGACTTAGCTTCGTGTAGCCGGGGAAGCGGCCGACATCCGGCGCACCCTTCGCGACGTTGTCGCCGCCGAGCAGCTGCACGAGATCGCCGACGTATGACTCCGGCTTCGCCGCGAAGAAGTCGTCCGGCGTGCCGTTCACGACGAGCACCTTCGGCTTCACCGTGTGCGTCTTCGCCTGCAGATCGCTCAGCGTCTTCTCGAGTTTCGCCGCGACCGTTCCAGCCGTGGCTTGCTGATCGAGCACTTGCCCCATCAGCCGCAGCCCCTTCGGCACATCGCTGAACACCTGCGCACCGACGAACAACACGGGCACGCCGAGCCCTTCGAGCGTCGCCTTCAGTTGCGGCTGGCTGACGCTGTCAGCGACGACCAGGTCCGGCTTCTCCGCCGCGATCAACTCCAGGTTCGGCTGATACGAAGGCCCGATGTCCTTCGCGCCGCTCGCCGGCAGCGGGAATCGCACAGACGACGTGCGCGTTTTGCTGCTCGCGCCCACCGCGTAGACGTACTCCACCGTCGTGGGGCTAATCGCCGCCACCGCGGTCGGCTTCTTCGCGATCGTTACGCTGCGGCCCAGCATGTCCGTCACCGTCAGTGGATACGTCGTCGCCGCCGCGGGCGATGTCGCCGCGGCCGCCGATCCGGCTGGCTTGGGCGTCGTAGCAGCCTGCGTGCCCGCGGGCTTCGTCGCGCCGCCCGCCGCCGCTGTCTTCGTCTTGTCTCCGCTGCTCGTCCCGCCGCACGCCGCGGCCAGCACCGCCGCCGTCAGCGCAACGATCCCCAGCGCCCTAAACCCTCGTCGCATCGATCCTCCTCCAACCACGCGCGA
>JANXYW010000451.1 GCA_025355835.1 Chloroflexota bacterium | reverse complement strand
GGTTCACTACACTGGCTGGCTCACCAATGGCACGAAGTTCGACAGTTCCGTCGATCGCGGTCAGCCGGCGACGTTTCCGCTCAGCGGCGTCATCAAGGGCTGGACCGAAGGCCTCGGCACGATGAAGGTCGGCGGCAAGCGTCGTCTGATCATTCCCGGCGGCCTCGCATATGGTGCGGCCGGTCGCCCGCCGACCATCCCCGCAAACGCGACGCTGATTTTCGACGTCGAACTGATCAAGATCAACTAGCCTCATGCCATTCGGCTTTGGGCGGAAGAACAAACAGAGGAGCATCAACATGGCCGACGCGGTCACGACACCGAGCGGGCTGAAGTACATCGACGAAATCGTGGGCAGCGGCGACGCACCCACGAAGGGCAAGTCCGTCAAGGTGCACTACACGGGCAAACTTACCGACGGCAAGAAGTTCGACAGTTCGGTCGATCGCGGCGACCCCTTCGTCTTCACCATCGGCGTCGGCCAGGTGATCAAGGGCTGGGACGAAGGTGTGATGTCGATGAAGGTCGGCGGCAAGCGCCAGCTGATCATCCCCGCCGATCTCGGCTATGGCGCCCGCGGCGCCCCCGGTGCAATCCCTCCGAACGCGGAGCTGATCTTCGATGTGGAGCTGCTCGGCGTCGGGTAGGCTGCGCTACAAAGTCGCTTCAAGAAACGACGTCACCGCCGCGTTGAACGCGTCCGGCTGCTCGAAGTAGGTCGAGTGGCCGCTGTTTGGGATCACGACGAGCTGCGACGTTGGCGTCGCGCGGTGGCAGCCGGCGATGATTTCCGGTGGCGTCACCGCGTCGTGGTCGCCGACGAGGAACAGGATCGGGAAGTCGGCCTGGGCCAGCCGGTCGGCCGAGCTGCCACGGTAGCCGGGGATGGGCGCGAGGAAGTCCTTCGCTCGCGGCGGGTTCATCCGGCCGATCGAGCGATAGAGGAACTCCAACGCGGCGGCGCGCTCCACGAGCGCAGGCGACACCGAGCGTTTGCCGAGGGGCAACTGCCCCAGGTCCGTCTCGCGATATGCGTCCTGCATCTCCCGTACTTCGTCGTCGATTGCGCCGCCGGTTGTCCCGGCCAGCACGAGCGCCTTGCAGCGGCCGGGGTTGAGCAGCGAGAAACCGACGGCGGTGCGCCCACCCATCGATTGCGCGACGATGCGCACGTCTTCCATCTCCAGCATGTCCAAGAGTGCCCGAAGATCGTCGTGGAAGCCGCGGCGGCCCTTCTGCGCTTCGCCGTCGCCATCGATCGTTCTGCCGAACGCCCGATGGTCGAACGTGATGCAGCGGAAGCGCTTCGAGAACACGGGGATCTGCTGCCACCAACTCAGATGGTTGCCGCCGGCGCCGTGCGCGAAGACGACGGCCGGGCCGGAGCCGTGCGACTCGTAGTAGAGGTCGATGCCGTTGACCGGGGCGAAAGGCATGGAGGGATTCTAGGCGGCGCGGCGGGCAAAAGGAATCGCGGACGCCGACGGCGCCCGCGAATTCTGCGCAACCACGGTCAGGAAAAGTGCCGAGCCAGGACGCTGAGTATGTGTATTCGGCCGATTGTGAGCGTCCTGGCCCGGCCCCGGAAACCCCACGTGCAGGAGGTCGTTGCACGAAGAGGAAAGCCCTACAACCACATCCTAGAGCCTCGGTGTTAAACGTCTGTTAACCAGCCGCTAACTTTGCGCCATGACCGCGTCAGGCGTGTGACTCAGCCACGAGCATCCGTGCGCCCATCGCTCCTCATCCGTTCCCGCGCTAATCTGGCACGGTGACTATGACGCTGTGTACGCGCGCAAAGACCGCCGCCTGTGCCTAAATGGATGCCGCTGCTCGGCGGAATGGTCGCGTTCGTGGCTGTCATCGGCATCCTGCTGCTCTGGCTCATCTTCGGCGGCGCGACGGGCAAGCAGCGCGGCCTCGTGGTGCAGAATCTCCGCGACACGGAGGCCGTCCTGACCATGGACGACGGCCAGACCGCGCGAATGCGCCCCGGCGAGTCACGGACGATCTTCGC
>JANXYW010000434.1 GCA_025355835.1 Chloroflexota bacterium | reverse complement strand
CATCCCATCAGCGGATTCCACCGTCCTCGTCAGAGCAAGTTGTTCCCCGACGGCGACGATACTCGATGAATACTCTCACTTGTTCTCCCATTCGTCCGCCGCGGATCGAGTTCTGAGACAGGCTCATTCAGCCCGCGCCGTTCGGGGACGACTACCGGATCGTCCGCACAGTGAAGCGCTCGAACAAACGGCGGGAACCCTCGCCGGCGTCAGCGGCGATCGCGGCGATGCCTGCGACGATGCCGCCCTGCCGTTCGATGAGCGTGGCCGCGGCGCCCGCCTGCGCACCCGTTCCGATCCATTCGTCGACCACCAGCACGGTCATACCAGGCGTTACGGCGCAGTGTCGTAACTCCAGGGCCTTCGTTTCGCCCGTGTAGTCCACGAACTCGACGCGGTCCGCCGCGACCAGCAGCTTGCCGCCCTTCCGTACCGCAACGAATCCACACCCGGCACGGACGGCCATCGCGCCGCCAAGCACGAAGCCCAGTGCGTCGATGCCGGCTATCGCATTGAACGGCGTCTCTGAGAACAAGGCGAGTACGTCGTCGACCAGCGCCGCGAACGCGGCGCCGTCCGCGAAGAGCGGCGTCACGTCGCAGCGCTTGCCGGCAGGCTCGTCGATCAGCCGCAGATAGTCGGGCGCGGGCTTACTCACTTCCCGCGTCTATCCCCAGCGCAGCGATCACGGTGTTGATGTCCTTATCGCCGCGCCCCGAGAGCCCGAGCAGGATCACCTGATCCTTCGGCAACGTCGGCGCGAACTTCGCGACGTACGCGATCGCGTGCGACGGCTCGAGCGCCGGAATGATGCCCTCCGTCTCGCTTAGCAGCTTGAAGCCTTCGAGCGCTTCTATGTCCGTGATCGCGACGTAGGTCGCCCGGCCGGTGTCCTTGTAGAAGCTGTGCTCCGGCCCCACGCCCGGATAGTCGAGCCCGGCCGAGATGCTGTGCGCCTCCTGCACCTGCCCGTACTCGTCCTGCAACAGGTACGATTTCGACCCGTGCAGGACGCCCGGCCGCCCCTTCGAGAGCGTCGCTGCGTGCCGTTCCGTGTCGATGCCCTCTCCCGCCGCTTCGACGCCGATGAACTTCACCGCCGCATCCTCGACGAACGGATGAAACAGCCCGATCGCATTGCTGCCGCCTCCGACGCAGGCGATCGCGTAGTCGGGCAGCCGCCCCTCCGCCGCCAGGATCTGCTCGCGCGCCTCGCGCCCAATCACGGACTGGAACTCGCGCACGAGCCACGGGTATGGATGCGGCCCTGCCGCGCTGCCGATCAGGTAGTACGTGTCGCGCACGTGCGTCACCCAGCCGCGGATCGCCTCGTTCATCGCATCCTTCAACGTGCGCGACCCGCTCTCGACGACCTCGACCTTCGCGCCGAGCAGCTTCATGCGGAAGACGTTCAGCGACTGGCGCCGCACGTCCTCCGCGCCCATGAACACCGTGCACTCCATCCCGAGCATCGCGCACACGGTCGCCGTCGCGACGCCGTGCTGCCCCGCGCCCGTCTCTGCGAAGATCTTCTTCTTCCCCATGCGCCGCGCGAGCAGCCCCTGCGCGATGGCGTTGTTGATCTTGTGCGCGCCCGTGTGCGCCAGGTCCTCGCGCTTGATGTAGATCTTCGCGCCACCGAGCTTGCGCGTGAGGTTCTCCGCGAAGTACAGCGCCGTCGGCCGCCCGACGTAGTTGCGCAGCAGGTCGTTCAGCTCGACCTGGAACGTCTCGTCGTCCAGCGCCTCCGTGAACGCAACGGTCAGCTCGTTCAGCGCAACCATCAGCGTCTCCGGCACAAACCGCCCGCCATACGGTCCGAAGTGGCCGAGCGCGTCGGGGAGTGATGTCGTGGTCATGGTGTTCGCATCCCTTCGAACGACTTCGCCAGCCGCTCGCTCACGCGCCGTAAGGACAGGTCTTCAGACCTGTCCTCTCCGGCCAACTCCTGAAGCAGTTCTCTGGGCCAACAGTATGGCCACGCTCCAGCGGCGTCGCTGAGCCGTGCCGCGATCCCGCTCATGGTGATGTCTCCTTGAGTTCGCGATCCATTCGCCGAGCGAGCTCAGCGACCCGTACGGACAGGTCTTCAGACCTGTCCTCTCCGGTCAACTCCTGAAGCAGTTCATCGGGTCCACTGTACGGCCACGCCCCAGCAGTCTCGATGAGTCCGGCCGCTACGGGATTGCTGATGATGTATGCGGCGTGGACAATAGCAGGCTCGTCAGGACGCAACACATGATCGTAGTAGCTTCGATGCCAAAGCTGCGCCCCGGTGGCCTGCTTGAACTTGAAGCCCAGCGCCTGCTTGTATCGATGGACGAACCGCGCGAGATCCGAATCGCCCGCGGCGTCGCCCGCGACGAGTACATGGATGTGGTCAGGCATAACGCAATACGCATCAAGCCCGAACGAGGCATTACGGGCGATGTCGTGTAACGCCGTGACCGCTGACGCAGCCCACTCGGGATCGGCAAATGGGCGAGTACGGGAGGCCGCCGAAAGCACAACGTGGTACCGGTAGCCGCCTCGATACGCGAATCCAGCAAGGCGTGGTGACGACTTGCGCCGAGGCGGGCGATCGGCGTGCTCAACCGGGCGAGACACGTCTTCAGCTCTGTTCGTACGAGTGGCGGTGCTCGAACGCGTGCTTTGCATCGCACTCCCGCTCGGACGCCCATCTTCGTCCCGCGCCGCGTGCGCCCACCGGGACAGGTCTAAAGACCTGTCCGTACGGGTGGAGGCGCTCAAGCGCGTGCTTTGCATCGCACTCCCGATCGGACGCCGATCTTCATCGCCCACGGCGCGCACGAACGCCGCGATCCGCGCGGCATCTTTCGCGCCATTGACTTCAACGCCAGAAGACACGTCCACCATCCACGGCCGCACAGTGCGGATCGCATTCGCAACGTTGTCTGGCGATAGGCCGCCCGCGAGCCACAGCGGCAGCCGGTCCGCGACATCGGC
>JANXYW010000411.1 GCA_025355835.1 Chloroflexota bacterium | reverse complement strand
GGACGGCGCTATACAGCCGCATGATCTACGAGCCCACATTCGAGTCGCTGCGGCAGCACCCGGTGCCCGATTGGTTTCACGACGCGAAGCTCGGCATCTTCGTGCACTGGGGCGCGTACTCGGTGCCGGGCTGGGCTGTGCGCACGGAGGGATCGCAGTTCGAGCAGGCCGCAGCGAAGGGTTGGGAGTACGCCTTTGCCCACAACCCGTACGCGGAGTGGTACCTCAACACGCTCTCGATCGACGGCAGCCCGACGCAGGACTACCACCGCGCCGCATTCGGCGAGGGCTTTTCGTACGACGGCTTCGGTCCGATGTTCAACGCGGCGATGCGCGGTTGGGATCCGGAGTCGTGGGCGGCGTTGTTCGAAGCAGCGGGCGCGCGCTACGTCGTGCCCGGCACGAAGCATCACGATGGGTTCCTGATGTGGCCGAGCGCGAACCCGAATCCGTTCAAGCAGGGCTGGCACGCGGAGCGCGATCTCATCGGCGAGCTCGCGAACTCCGTGCGAGGCCGCGGCATGCGCTACGGCCTGTACTACTCAGGCGGGCTCGACTGGACGTTTCAGGGTCTGCCGATCCGCAGCGTGCCGGAGATGATCGCCGCGATCCCGCAACGCGAAGACTACGCGCGCTACGCCGATGCGCACTGGCGTGAGCTGATCGAGCGCTACGAGCCGGCGATTCTCTGGAACGACATCGGCTATCCGAAAGACGCTGGCGTGGATCGCCTGTTCGCGGACTACTACAACCGCATGCCCGACGGCCTGGTCAACAACCGATTCGACTTCGGCGGGACGACACGCGGCACCGCGCACTGCGACTACACCACGCCCGAATACTCCACACTGACGGAGATTTCGGAGCGGAAGTGGGAATCGTGCCGCGGCATCGGACACTCCTTCGGCTACAACCGCAACGAGACCGACGCCGACTACATGAGCGGCGCGGCGATCATCCACCTCCTCGTCGATATCGTTAGCAAGAACGGCAATCTGCTGCTCAACGTCGGCCCCACAGCATCCGGCGAGATCCCGTGGTCACAGGCGATGCGTCTGCTGGAACTGGGCGCGTGGCTGCGCACAAACGGCGCCGCGATCTACGGTACGCGTCCCTGGCACACAGCAGCGGCCACGACGGACGACGGCCTCGGCGTGCGCTTCACGCAGAAGCCGGGCGCGCTCTACGCGACGATCCTCGGCACGCCCACGGGCCGAACCTTCACGATTCCCGGTATTGCTCCCGGAGACAGTACGCGCGTCGACCTGCTCGGCTACGACGCGCCGCTCGACTGGCGGCGTGAGGGAGATGGCGTCGCCGTCGATCTGCCCGTCGCCCCCGCTCCGTCGCCCGCGATCAGTCTGCGCTTCTCGCCCGCGCCTGGCGCCTGAACAACGGGCCGGTGTCCCGCTACGAAGCGCGCAACGATCAGGGTGCTACACTCTGCGCATGACGATCCGCCCGTCAGGATCCGCACAGCATTCCGGTGACCGCCCGTGACGCGCTTCGACGGCGACCGCGGGCCGCTCGGGCCGCCGCCTATTGCGTTCCGGTTTCCGGATCGCCGTGACGGCTTTAAGCAGCTTGGGCGCGCGCTGCCGTTCATTATCATCGGCGTCGTACTCATCGTCCTCTACGTTGTCGCGAGCATCGGCAAGAACCTCTACGCCGATCTGCTCTGGTTCGATAGCGTCGGCTATCGCTCCGTGTACACGACGCGCATCACGACGCGCATCGCGCTCTTCTTCGCGGGCGCGGGTGCGTTTCTCGCGCTGGCAGTGCCAAGCATCCTCGTCGCCCGGCGCCTCGCGCCGTCTGCCGACGATCCGGACTTCGAGGTGAGCTACGAGCTGCGTGAATTGATGGCGGATCTGCAGTCGCCAGCGATCCAGCGCGTGGCACTCTTTGCGATGCTCATCCTCGCCGTGGTCGTCGCTGTCATCTTCGGCTCGAACGCCGCCGGGCACTGGGACGAAGTGCTGCTGTTTCGGCACGCGCAGGATTTCGGGACGAAGGATCCGCAATTCCACCGCGATTTCGGTTTCTACGTCTTCAAGCTGCCGATCTACCAGTTCGTCCTCGACTGGCTGCTCGGCGCCGTCATTGTCACGCTGATCGGCACGCTCGGCGTGTACGCGTTCCGCGCCGTGCTCTACGGCTTCCGCGTCGATGCGCCGCGGCCGATCGCGAGCCACGTCTTCAGCGTCGACGTGCCGCGCGGCATCAAGATTCACATCTCGATCCTGATCGTCGCGCTTCTGCTGATCTTCATCGCGCGCTACTACATCAGCACGTTCGGCCTCGTTTACTCCGGTCAGGGCGTCGATCTGGGCGCGTTCTACACCGATATCCACGCAAACCTGCCGATTACCTACGTAAAGATGGCGGTTGCAGCGATCGTCGCGTTGCTGGTTCTTGCCGGAGTCTTTCGCGCTGGGCTGCTGCTTCCCGTCGGCGGCATCGTCGTCTGGATACTTATATCCATCGGCGGCGCCGTCTATCCGGCGATCGTGCAGAACTTCGTTGTCCAGCCGAACGAAGTATCGAAGGAGGCGCCGTACCTCGCACGCAACATCGAGGCGACGCGCTATGCGTACGGCCTCGATCAGATCGACGAGCGGCAGTTTCCCGCCAGCGCGCAGGCTTCTGAACAAGAGGTCGCGGATAACCAGGACACGATCAACAACGTGCGCCTGTGGGATCCGGAGCCGCTGCGCGCAGCGCTTCGCCAGATCCAGACCATTCGCCCGCTCTTCGACTTCCTCGATGTCGATGTCGATCGCTACACCATCGACGGCAAGACGAAGCAGGTCATGCTGAGCGCCCGCGAACTTGATTCGAACAAGCTTCCGCTCGATGCCCAGACATGGGTAAACAGCCGGCTGCAATTCACGCACGGCTACGGCTTCGCAGTCGCCGCGGTGAACGAGTCGCAGCCAGACGGTGGACCGAAACTCATCGTCAGCGATATCCCCCTCCAAGGGCCAATTAAGACCGATCACCCGGAGGTCTACTTCGGCGAACAGGCAGACCACTACATCATCGTCAACGGCAATGAGCCGGAGTTTACACCCGCCAGCGGCGATCAAAATGTGCAGACGAAGTTCGAGGGAAGCGGCGGCGTCAAGATCGACAGCCTGTTGCGTAAGGTCGTGTACGCGTGGAAGTTCGGCGACCGCAACATCCTCATCTCAGGCGCACTCAATGGCAACAGCCGGCTGATCTACCGCCGCAACATTCAGCAGCGCATCCAGCAAATCGCGCCATTTCTGAGGCTCGATGCTGATCCGTACCTCGTCGTCGATCAAGGCAGCATGTATTGGATGCAGGACGCATACACGACGACCGACCTCATCCCGTACTCGCACCGTACCGGTGGAGTCAACTACATCCGCAACAGCGTCAAGGTCGTCGTCAATGCCTACTCGGGAGAAACCACCTTCTACGCCACGCAGCCAGACGAGCCCATGTTGAAAGCCTACGCGGCGATCTTCCCAGACCTGTTCAAATCGCTCGATCAGATGCCCGTGACGCTCCGGCAGCACATTCGATACCCCCAGGATCTCTTCAGCCTGCAGTCGAAGGTGTACCTGCGCTACCACATTCGCGACGCGCGCGCGTTCTATCAGAAGGAAGACCAGTGGGACGTACCGACGGAGATCTTCGGCAGTACGGAACAGGCGGTCCGCCCGTACTATGTCATCGCGCGCATCCCTGGCGAGAAGAGCGAAGAGTTCATGCTCATTCTCCCCTTCGTGCCGCTCAATCGTACGAACGCGATAGCCTGGCTGGCGGCGCGCTCAGACGGCGACAATTACGGCAAGCTCGTCTCGTTCCGCTTCCCGTCGACCGTGAGCGTACCCGGACCGACGCAAGTCGAGCGGCGCATCGACTCGGACGGCCGCGTCTCGCAGCAACTGACGCTGTGGAACCAGTCCGGCTCGAAGGTGATCCGCGGCAACCTGCTGATGATTCCGATCGGCAACGCGAACGTCTTCTTCGAACCGCTCTATCTTTCCGCGACCGCTCCTGGCGGCAACGCACTGCCGCAGCTCAAGCGCGTCGTCGTCGTCAATGGGGACAGCATCGCGATGGAGCCGACGCTCTCGCGTGCGTTGGACGTCGTCTTCGGCCGCGCCGCTCCGTCCGGACTTGATAGTTCGGGCGCGAGCGGCACATCGCCGTCAGCGACACCGGCCGCCGGCGCCACAGCACCGCCCGCCGGCGCCACGGCGCCGCCCGCAACACCACAAGCAACGCCGCTTGCGTCGAAGACCGTTGCGCCGGCCACGGGCGATGTCGCATCGCTGATCGCGCAG